>JBDTSD010000003.1:0-91982 GCA_039931355.1 Ginsengibacter sp. | reverse complement strand
CAAATGAAACAAAAACATTGCATGGAGTTTTAATTGGCGAAGTATGGATATGTTCAGGCCAGTCAAATATGGAAATGCCCGTTGAAGGTTGGGGCGAATCAACACCCATAAAAAATTCAGCGCAGGAGATTGCCAGCGCAAACTATCCAACGATAAGATTATTTATTGCAGAAAAAAAGGTTGCCTTTACACCGCAGCAAAATGTAACGGGTAAATGGCAATCATGTTCGCCTGCATCTGTCGCTCAATTTAGTGCTACCGGTTATTTTTTTGGACGCGAGTTGTTTAATCACTTGCATGTTCCCGTTGGTTTAATGGATGTAACATGGGGCGGAACCATTGCAGAAGCGTGGACCAGCGAAGCGTCTTTAAGAACTATGGGTGACTTTAACAGCAAACTTGATAAAGTAGATTTAATGGCAAAAAACGCCGACGAAATGATGGCAAAAGATAAGGTGAATGAAGCTGCATGGAAACAGGCGCTTGCTGAAAACAATAATGATTTTGCCTCGAACAACACGGACACAAGCTGGCATTCGATGATGTTGCCAAATACATGGGAGAATGCCGGCTATCCTGATCTTGATGGTATTGTGTGGTTCAAAAAAACAATTGATATTCCTGCTGATTGGGCAGGTAAAGAATTGAAACTTGATCTTGGGCCGATTGATGACAACGATGTAACATGGTTCAATGGAAAGATAATTGACAGTACCATGAAAGATGGCTCCTGGATGACCGGGCGCCATTATACCGTGCCTGCAGATTTGGTAAAAGCCGGGGAGAATATTATCGCTGTTAAAATAATTGACAATGGCGGCAATGGTGGTATTTATGGCAAAAAAGAACAGCTCAATATATATGCTGATGGCAATGTTTCAAATGGAATTAATTTAAGTGGCGATTGGATGTTCAGGATTGCGGCTGTAAAGCCAACTTCAGGTGTGACTAATTCGCCGAATCAACCTGCTGTTTTATATAATGGTATGATTGCACCCATTAAACCATTCGCTATTAAAGGTGCAATATGGTACCAGGGCGAAGCGAATGTGGGAAGAGCGAAACAATACACTATCTTATTTCCTTTGATGATTGCGGACTGGCGAAAGCAATGGAAGGAGCCCAACTTCCCTTTTTATTTTGTGCAGATAGCCCCTTTTAATTATGGTGGCGACAGTACACATGCAGCCGCTTTACGCGATGCACAACGCAGAACACTTGATGCATCAGCTAACACAGGCATGGCTGTTACAATGGATATTGGCAATACAACAAATATTCATCCTGCAGATAAGCAGGATGTGGGTAAACGCTTATCTTATTGGGCATTGAATAAGACTTATGGTGAAAAAAATGTCGTGTATTCCGGCCCGTTATATAAGAGTATGGAAGTAAAAGGAAATAAAATAATTGTTTCTTTTTCAACTGATAAAGGCCTTACATCAAACAATAAACCATTGAAAGATTTTGAAGTTTGCGGCGCTGATAATGTTTGGAAACCTGCTACGGCGAAAATAGATGATGATAAGGTTATTGTTGAAAGTGCAGGAGTTGCAAAGCCTGTTGCTGTGCGATATGCGTTTTATTCTTATGCAGATGGTTCTTTGTTTAACGGTGCAGGATTGCCCGCATCTTCTTTTACATCAGCGGCTTTAAAATAAAAAATTAAACACTTTATCAATAGCCTTTACAAGGCTTTTGATAATAAGAATTATGAAAAAATTGCCTGGCATTGCTGTGCCTTCCGGCATTAACCACTCCAACTATTTATGAAAAGATTTACTGTTGTATGCTCTTTAATTTTATTATTGTTCTTAATAAACCAGGTTTCTGCGCAATCAACAGTTGCTGCAAAGCCCCGCGCATTTGTTATACACCTCTATGCAGATAACGGTTACAAATTGTATGTGAATGATTCATTGGTTTCTGTTGGCCCCGTTCGTAGCGACCTTGCTTATTGAAATTATGAAACAATTGATATTTCTCCTTTTCTGAAATCTGGTAAAAATGTTGTTGCTGCGTTGGTTTTTAATGAGGCAAAATACAGGCCCAGGCACAGATAACATTAAGAACAGGATTCATCATCCAGGGCAACACTCAGCGGAGGAAATACTCAATCTCGATAACACCTGGAAGTGTAAGCATGATAACCCAATGCACTATATATTTTAAATATTACCCGCACATAGCACTGGTAAAAGGTGGTTTGGGAAATGATTATATCAACTGGCTGGATGTGTGGCGCAATAATATAAAATAGAATTCGGAAGTAACAAAAATTTTTTAAAAAAGCGCTACAATATTTGTATTTTTTGGAGTTATCTTCAATCTTTACTATATGCCTCAAACCCCCATAGATTTTAAAAGCATATTTAAGTCCCTGCCGGCTATCGCAATGATTTTATTACCTGATTCGCCAATCTTCACTATTGCAGAAGTAACCGATGATCTGCTCAGATTATCTAATAACAAGAAAGAAGATATCATCGGAAAGTCATTCTTTCATTTTTTACAAAACAATCCCCACGATGCAGAGGTTTTCAGGCATTCGTTTAGTCAAGTTATAAGTACGGGCATTCCCCATCGCATTGAATTGCAGCGCTATGATATAAAAAATTCTGATGGGGTGCTCCAGGAATTGTATTGGGCACCATTCAGCACACCGGTTTTCAACGAGGCTGGAGAGTTGGAATACATTTTTCATTTATCTGAGAACATAACAGAAAAAATATTAAGTAAAAAAGAAGCGGAGGCTGCGAAGTACAATTTTGAATATTATTTGGCAAATGCTGCAGGGCCGTTTGCTATACTTACCGGGCGAAAATTTGAATTTACGTTTGCCAATGAAGCATACGTAGAATTAATGAATGGCCGGGAGCTTGTGGGCAAAACACTGGAAGAAGCCATCCCGGAAATAAAGGATCAGTCGTTTATTTTATTACTGCAGAAAGTTTATGACACCGGGGTTCCGTTTCATGCCATGGAAATCGCTGCTACCGCATCATTCGGGGGAGATTCTGAACCCACTACAAGATATTTTAATCTTAGTTATACACCTATTAAAGATCATAACGGTACTATTATAGGCATACTTGCATCGGGATATGATATTACAAACGAAGTTCTTTTAAAAAATGAGAATGAAAAGCAGATTCTGAACCAGGAGGCTTACAACCTATTTATGCAGGCTCCCGTGGGATTCTCACTTTTATTGGGCGATGATCATAAAATAGAACTTGTAAATGCAATGGCACTTCGCTTTACAGGCAGAGGTGAAGAGAGTGTTGGTAAGCCGGTGGTAGAAGTGATGCCGGAAATAGAAAAGCAGGGATATATTAAACTACTGGATAGGGTAAAAAGAGATGGGGAATCTTTTAATTTAAAAGAAAGTGCTGTTAGGTTAGTAAAAGACGGCGTAGAAAAAATGATTTACCTCGATATATTTTTTCATCCATTTTACCAGGATGAAAAAATAGCAGGCGTGCTGGCGCTTTTTATGAATGTGTCGGAAAGGGTAGCCATTAAAAGAAACGTGGAGGAAATGCGCGAGCGTTTTGAAACAATGGCGAACAATATTCCAAACCTTGCCTGGATAGCAAATGCGAATGGAGAGATTTTTTGGTATAATAACAGGTGGTATGAATATACCGGCACTTCACCTGATGAGGTCGCAGGGTGGGGCTGGCAATCAGTAAACGACCCTAAAAATTTACCGGCGGTACTCGAAACCTGGAAACGAAGTTTAACCACCGGAGAACCTTTTGAGATGACGCTCTCTCTCAGGGGAGCTGATAAAATCTATCGCCCCTTTCTTACAAGAATAGTTCCTATACGGGATAATCATGGAAAAATTATTCGCTGGCTGGGAACCAATACGGATATCACAAAGCAGAAGGAAGTGGAAAAGATGAAGGATGATTTTATATCCATTGCGAGCCACGAGCTAAAAACGCCATTGACAACTATTAAAGCTTACGGGCAATTAGCAGAAGACATGCTACGCGAAAACGGCGACAAAAAAACGCTCGAAACGATCAGGCGTATGGGCAAACAGGTTAGTAAGCTTAACCTGCTCATAGACGATCTTTTGGATGTCACCAAAATTCAAAAAGGCAAGTTAATCTACAAGGAAGAATTTTTTGATTCGAATGAGCTGCTTGTTGAAGTAATTGACGATATGCAGCGCACAATCACTACTCATAAAATAGAATATAAGCTGGATAGAACCGCACAGATTTTTGGAGATAGAAATAAAATAGGCCAGGTGATAAATAATCTTATCTCCAATTCAATAAAATATTCACCCAAAGCCAACACAATAAATATATCGACCCAAATAGAGGAGGAAGGTGTAAAAGTGGCGATACAGGATTTCGGTATAGGAATAATGTCTAAAAACTTTAAAAAAATCTTTACTCAATTTTACCGGGTTAGTGGCGAGAACCAGCTCATATTTTCAGGCATGGGTATTGGCCTCTTTATTTGCCGGGAAATAGTGGCAAGGCATGGCGGTAAAATATGGCTTAGAAGTAAAATTAAATCTGGTTCAACTTTTTATATCTGGCTGCCCTTCAATTATAAAAACACAGTTAAGAAAAATGTTTCAGTTGGGTTGTAATGTGCCGGAGCATTTTAAAGTTCGAAAATTCACAACCGTAAGCAGTTTTAGCCTTTTATTTATTTCTACTTAGCCTCTGGAAAAATATATCTTTGAAAATAAAATAATAGTTGTCAAAACTACAATTATTGTTTATACATTTATATACGGTTGAGATTGTGAATTATTAAACCGGATTTTAATCTAATTAAAAGTTGTTTTTATGCGATTGCTTGCACACAAAAAGTCCAGGGATATTACTACATGCCGGTTATTTTCATTTTTTGTTCCGCTTGAGTAAATGCATATAAAAAAAATTGCCCTCATTATAATTTGATACAGAAGCACTTCTTTATCGCTTAGTCTATCAACTAATTTTAAAAAAAACTTCTGCAGATTAATCTAAAAGACATTCCATTATCTTGCTCATATAACTAATAGAAATGAAAAAAATATCAACCTGTTGCCTGCTAATTTTTATTTGCTGTATTTCAGAAATAACTTTTGCTCAAAACGCAAATATTGAAATCAATTACAGCGGAAACAATGTCAAAATCAATAAAGATATCTACGGCCATTTTGCTGAGCATTTAGGCCGTTGTATTTATGATGGCTTCTATGTCGGGGAAAATAATAAAATAATTCCTAACACAGAAGGAGTAAGAAATGATGTAATAGCCGCTTTGCGTAAAATGAAAATTCCTTTACTACGCTGGCCAGGTGGATGTTTCGCGGACACCTATCATTGGAAAGATGGTGTTGGCCCAAAAGATAAAAGGCCTACTATGGTAAATACATGGTGGGGCGGCGTCACAGAAAATAATAGTTTCGGTACACACGATTTCCTGAACATGTGCGAACGCCTCGGAGCAGAACCATACCTATCCGGAAATGTTGGCAGCGGAACTGTGCAGGAGTTTTCCCAATGGCTTCAATATGTAAATTTTGACGGTAAAAGCCCGATGTCAGACTGGAGAAGAGAAAACGGTCGCGATAAGCCGTGGAATGTAAAGTACTGGGGAGTTGGCAATGAAGCCTGGGGCTGTGGAGGGAATATGACGGCTGAATATTATGTAGATATTTACAGGCAGTATGCTACTTTCATGACTGACTGGACCAACACACATAATCTATTCCGCATTGCATCTGGTGCAAACGGTGCAGATTATCATTGGACGGAAGTACTAATGCGTGACATTCCGCACGGCATGCTTGCGGGCACAGGCCTCCATCATTATTCGGTTATTGACTGGAATCACAAAGGCCCGGCCACCGATTTTTCCGAACAGCAATATTTTCAAACATTGAAGTCTGCCTGGGAAATGGAAGAAATGGTGACAAAGCATTCCGCGATAATGGACAAATACGATCCCGAAAAAAAGGTTGCATTGGTTGTGGATGAGTGGGGCGGCTGGTATGATGTGGAGCCCGGAACGAACCCAGGATTTCTTTACCAGCAAAATACAATGCGCGATGCGATGATAGCAGGTATGACGTTAAATATTTTTAATAACCACGCTGATCGGGTACGCATGGCCAACCTTGCGCAAACGATCAACGTTTTGCAAGCAGTTATTTTAACCAATAAAGAAAAAATAATCCTTACACCGACTTATCATGTAATGGAAATGTACAATGTACACCAGGACGCGATGTTGCTTCCCATAAAAATATCTACCGGTGATTATGTTTTCAATGGAGCTAAGCTGCCTGCTGTTTCAGCATCCGCATCAAAAGACAGCACCGGTATTATACATATTTCATTGGTAAATATTGATCCCAAAAACACGCAAAAAATTATTTTAAATGTAGGTGAAGAAAAAATAAAATCAGTAACAGGAAGGATACTTTCTTCAAAAAAAATACAGGACTATAATTCGTTCGATGATCCCAATAAGATAGCACCGGCAATGTTTAATGGTACAACGGTCGACAATAAATCACTAGGTGTGACCCTACCCCCGGCTTCCGTTGTAGTGCTGACGCTTCAATAAGTCAGGTATGAAAAATTAGACTTTAAATAAATCCTGGCAAGACTAAAATATTGATATGATTTTTTATAAACGCTTATATATCGTAATTTTTTTTCTAACTACAGGAATCAATTTGCAGGCGCAAAACATTCCTTCCGACTTTCATGATTGGGCTTCTACGCCGCCTATGGGCTGGAACAGTTGGGATTGCTTTGGGCCTACAGTAAACGAAGCTGAGGTAAAAGCCAATGCAGATTACATGGCTAAAAATCTAAAAAATTATGGATGGAAATATATAGTTGTGGATATAAGATGGTATGTCGCCAACGATAAATCTCACGGCTACAATGAAACCGACCCGCAGTATAACATTGACAAATACGGAAGATTTTTGCCGGCAGTTAATCGCTTTCCCTCTGCTGCCGGCGGTAAAGGTTTCAAGCCATTAGCAGATTATATTCATGGTAAGGGATTAAAATTTGGCATCCACATTATGCGTGGTGTACCCGTGATCGCGGTAGATAGAAACCTGCCGGTTGAAGGAACTGAGGTGACGGCAAAAGATATTTATACCGACGAGGGCAGGGGCCAGTGGCTTCATGATATGTACACGATTGTTGCAGGTAAAAAAGGGGCGCAGGAATATTATAACTCTATTTTCAAATTGTATGCATCCTGGGGACTGGACTTTGTAAAAGTAGATGACCTTACTGCGCCATATCATGAAGACGAGGTGGATATGATACGCTCTGCGATTGACCATTGCGGCAGACAAATTGTGTTGAGCACATCGCCCGGCGAAACCCCCATTGAAGATGCGCAACACATACAGCAGCATGCAAACATGTGGCGCACGGTTGGTGATTTCTGGGACAATTGGCCGCAGGTAAAGGAGCACTTTGGCGTGTTTGAAAGATGGAATAAATGGCGGGCTTCTGGCGCCTGGCCGGATGGCGATATGCTACCACTTGGCCGCATAGGCATAAGGGCGGAGAGGGGCGAACCGCGTATGAACCTGCTTACTCACGATGAGCAATACACGCTGATGACGCTGATGGCTATCTTTCGCTCACCATTAATGTTTGGCGGTAATTTACCGGACAACGACCCCTTCACACTTGCATTGCTTACCAATAAAAACATGTTGCATGTTTTAAATAACAGCACTAATAATCGTAAGCTCTTCAATAAAAATGACCAGGTAGCATGGATTGCCGATGATACACAAACAAAAGATAAATTCCTTGCTGTTTTCAATATTGCCGACCAGGAAGAGATAGATGAAAATAAGGCGGTATGGAAAAGTGAAATCATTAATAGAAAAACAACAGCGCAAAGTATGGGTGCCAATGTTGATATCACCGGTGCTGATAAATTATATCTCGTGGCAAAAGATGGCGGTGATGATAATGGTTGGGATCATGCAGACTGGATAAATCCTGTGTTATATAATGGCAGTGATTCAATGCGCCTCACCGCTTTGCCTTGGGTGAAAGCATCTGCTGGCTGGGAGCATCCGCGTATTGATTCCAGTGTTTCAGGCAAAGCCTTAATAGTGAATAATAAAACCTATACTAACGGTATCGGCACACACGCAAATTCAGTAATTGAATACAATCTTCCGAAAGGATATACAAATTTTAAGGCCTCTTACGGCCTTGATAAGGCAGCCGCCATGCAAAGTACCGGCGGCACCATTCAGTTTTTTATATTTACGCAAAACCCTGCAGGACCTGCTCCTGCTGATTCTATGGCAATACCCGTTTCATTAAATGAATTAGGATTTAAGATTGCGAGAGTTACCAATCTCTGGTCCGGTGAAGATGCAGGATCTTTTTCGGGAACTTTTGCACCTGTAATAAAGCGGCATGCGTGCGGCTTCTACCGGCTTTCAGAAGCAAAGAATTAAAAAATTTGATAATTAAAAAAGATACCCAGATGAATATAAAAAAATTGCTTGCTTATACATTTTTACCGGTATCACTTTTTTATAACGGCATACTAAATGCTCAGCCTAAGCCTGACATTATAGTTGCTATCAACAAACCCATTGCTGAAGTGCAGCCTACTATGTGGGGTGTCTTTTTTGAAGATATAAATTTTGGCGCTGATGGCGGCATCTATGCAGAATTGATAAAGAACCGGTCATTTGAATTTTCTATGCCGTTAATGGGATGGACTGTGCAGAAAAATTATTTTAATGAGGGTGCTGTTCTTGTGCTCAACAGGCAAGGCCTTGATAACGCGAATCCCCGCTTTTTGCGGTTGACAAAAAATAATGCAAGTGATTCGCTAAGCCTTACCAATGAAGGATTTCGTGACATGGGAATCAAAAAGGGGTTGCGTTATGATTTCTCCGTCTTATGCAGGCAGCAAACGCCCGGCCTGAAAATGAATATCGAATTGTTGAATTACAGGGCAGAAGTAATCGGCAACACTACGTTCACACCTTCGGGTAATGTAAACGAATGGAAAAAGGAAGCCATCAGCTTTAATGCAACCGACACCGCTATAAATGGACGGTTCAGAATTACTTTCGAAGGCAGCGGAGTAACCGATCTCGATATGATTTCTCTATTCCCTTCTGATACATGGAAGAACCGGCCCGGCGGCATGCGCAGTGATATGATTCAGTTGCTTGCTGATATGAAGCCCGGCTTTATCCGTTTTCCAGGCGGATGTATTGTAGAAGGCCGCGACCTCTCAACCCGTTATCAATGGAAAAAAACTTTAGGCCCGGTTGACGAACGCCATCTTATTATCAACCGCTGGAATACTGAATTTGCGCATCGCCCGGCGCCTGATTATTTTCAAACTTTTGGGCTAGGCTTCTTTGAATATTTTCAATTGGCCGAGGATATTGGTGCAGAACCTCTGCCTATCCTGAACGCAGGCATGGCCTGCCAGTTTAATTCTGCTGAAGTTGTCCCGTTAAGCGAACTTGAACCTTATGTGCAGGATGCTTTGGACCTTATAGAGTTTGCTAACGGTGACGCTAACACGACGTGGGGAAAGGTTCGTGCTAATATGGGACATCCGGCTCCTTTCAATTTGAAAATGATGGGCGTTGGAAATGAAAACTGGGGGCCGCAATATATTGAACGTTTAAGGATTTTCGAAAAAGCTATAAAATCAAAATATCCAAACTTTAAGCTGGTAGTAAGTTCTGGTACGGATCCAAATGGTGAACGGTTTGATTATCTGAATGACGAAGTAAGAAAACTCCACGCCGATCTCATTGATGAACATTATTATCGCCGTCCGGAATGGTTCCTTGCAAACGCTACCCGCTATGATGACTATCCGAGAAACGGTTCCAAAATATTCGCCGGCGAATATGCTGCGCAAAGTGACCGTACAGTAAGCATCAATAATAAAAATAACATGGCCACTGCCATCTCCGAGGCAGCTTTCATGACAGGCCTGGAACGCAACGCAGCCGTAGTAAGCATGGCTTCGTATGCGCCTTTGTTCGCACATGATGAAGCATGGCAATGGACCCCTGATCTTATCTGGGCAAGCAATATAAAATCTTACGGCACAACGGATTATTATGTGCAGAAATTATTTTCAACCAATAAAGGAACCAATGTGGTCAACGCTTTGCGAAATGGCAAACCGCTCACCGGCCAGGATAGTTTGTATGTTTCTGCAGTTATTGATACAAAATCAAATGATGTAATTGTAAAGGTGGTAAATGCATCAGGCAAAGCGCAAACAAATAAATTCAGGCTCAATGGTTTGAAAAAGAAAAAGTCAGCCGCAGATGTTACGACGTTACACAGCGATGATCTTACAAGTATGAATTCTTTCAGCGATCCCAAAAATGTAGCGCCAGAACAGTCTTCATTGTCCCTGGAAGGAAGTGCCATAAATTTCAATTCAAAGCCCTATTCATTTTCTGTAATAAGAATAAAAATGTAACGCCATAGTCATACTGCCAATGGCAATCCAAAAAGCGTACACATGAAACCAACCGAATGAAAAGAGATATTCTTTTGACCACGAAATAGTAAAAGAAAAAAGAACTTGCGCTACAAGGAAGCGAAAAAGGAAAAAAGAATAAAATGAGAAAAGATAAATTGCATGTTCTCTTAAGGGATAGTTGAAAAATCAAACATAAAATACATAATCATTTTTCTTAACCACAAAACAATAACATGAAACGATCGCTAAAAATTTTGCCTGCAGCATTTCTAATAATTACAGCCCTTGCATCCTGCTCAGGAAATAATGAGGATAAAACGACAGAAAGCAATTCTTCTGATAGCGTAAAGGCGGGCATCACAAGGAAAGATTGGGGAGAGTTTGATGGAAAAAAAATATCTCTCTACACCTTGACAAATGGTGATGGCAACCAGGTTACCATTACCAACTATGGCGGCACCGTCACCTCTTTTGTTACTCCAGATAAAAACGGGAACAAGTCAAGCATCATCATTGGGTTCGACAGCCTGCAGCCTTATTTACAAAAGCCGCCTTATTTCGGCGCATTGATTGGCCGGTATGGAAACAGGATCGGCGATGCAAAATTTTCTCTTGATGGCAAGCAATATACCCTTGCAGCCAATAATGGAAAAAATCATTTGCATGGCGGCCTCAAAGGCTTTGATAAAGTGGTGTGGGATGCTTCTGTTGCGGATAGCAGCTCTCCATCACTTACTTTAAAATATTTAAGTAAAGATGGCGACGAAGGTTATCCCGGCAATCTTAATGTTACTGTGCAATACACGTTGACAAATGACAATGAACTTAAAATTGAATACAATGCTACAACAGACAAGGCGACACCGGTTAACCTTACCAACCATAGTTACTTCAACCTGACAGGTGATGTAAGCAATACTATTCTTGATCATACTTTGATGATTGATGCCGATCGTTACACGCCTGTGGATACTACGCTTATTCCGACCGGCGAAATTAAGCCTGTAAAAGGAACACTTTTCGATTTCACAACGGCAAAAAAGATTGGGAGAGATATAGACCAGGTGCCCGGTGGCTACGATCATAACTGGGTATTAAATAAAAAAGATTCTTCTCTTCAAAAAGTTGCGGAACTAACGGACTCGGTTAGTGGCAGAACGATGGATGTTTATACCACGCAGCCTGGCTTGCAATTTTATACCGGAAATTTTTTAGATGGAACTTTTACTAACCGCGGTGGAACACCTCTTAAATTGCATACTGCATTGTGTTTAGAAACACAACATTTTCCCGACTCGCCCAACAAGCCAAATTTCCCAACAACCATCTTGCAGCCCGGCGAACAATATCACAGCGTTACAATGTATAAAGTGTCGCATAAATAATCAGTGAGAATAAAATAATGGTTTATAAAAAAAAGGAAAATAAAAGAAAGAATTTTTTAATAAAGGCTCTGTTACTTGCATACTTCGCTGGTATTAATACTATTGGCTTTTCGCAGGAAAGTATAGCAACTGAAATCAGTATTGATGCGACTAAAACTACCGGCTCGTGCAAACCTATATGGTCATACTTCGGCTATAATGAAGCCAATTTTACCACCATGAAAGACGGCAAAAAATTAATTAAAAGCCTCAAAGGGTAAATTGAATTATCACTTGAATTTGCCAGGCCAGGCAGTTACTTTATTAAAACTTAGTTGGGGAGAAAATATGCAGTAGAGCGTAATTAGTTTTAAAATGATTTAATATAAATGAATAACATTTTTCAGAAAATTGCAGATATGAAAGATTGGCCGGCGGTGTCGGGAGAAGCCGCTGCACCCGAGGTAGCCTTCATTTTCGATCTGAACGGAACTATGATAGATGATATTCAATACCACGCCGAGGCGTGGTATAGTATTTTAAATGATGATTTAAAAGCCGGGCTTTCATGGGATGAAGTGAAAAAAGAAATGTATGGAAAGAACGATGAATTGCTTGTTAGAATTTTCGGCAAAAGTCATTTTACGGATGAAAAAATGAAAGAATTGTCTATGGAGAAAGAGCGAAGGTATCAACGGGCATATTTGCCGCAACTCAGGCTGCTGAAAGGTTTAATGCCTTTCCTTGAAAAGGCCCAACAAATGAATATTCCGATGGCTATCGGTTCAGCAGCTATTACTTTCAATATAGATTTTGTTTTGGATAATCTTAATGTCCGTCATTTTTTCCAGGCAATAGTTAGTGCTGATGATGTCACCACAAGCAAACCTGATCCGGAAACGTTTGCAAACTGTGCAAAATTATTAGGCATACCTCCGGACAGATGCATTGTATTTGAAGATGCCCCCAAAGGTGTGGAAGCAGCACAGAATGCCGGAATGAAAGCGGTTGTACTTACTACTATGCATGAGAAGGAAGAGTTTCGTATGTATGATAACATACTCGCATTTGTGAAAGACTACGAGGCGATAAGTTCAATGATATTTTAAATGAAAGGAAAAATATAGCCAATTAAGAAATAAATTGTTAATTTGACACTTAAAAGAATATTTTAAATACCTTACTTAAAATTTGCTTGATATCATGTCTCAACAATCTTACGTCATAGGAGTTGACTATGGAACTGATTCAGTTCGTTCTGTAATTCTTGATGCAGCAAATGGCGAAGAAAGGTCATTTTCCGTTTTTGCGTATCCACGGTGGAAAGCGGGACAGTATTGCGATCCGGCTCAAAATCAATTCAGGCAACATCCGCTTGATTATGTGGAGGGATTGGAAACAACCATCAAGGAATGCTTGCAGAAAGCAGGCTCAGAAGTCGCATCAGATATAAAAGCGATTTCCATTGACACTACCGGCTCTACACCGGTGGCAGTTGATAAAACAGGCACTCCGCTTGCTTTAACGCCGGGTTTTGAAAATAATCCAAATGCGATGTTTGTGTTATGGAAAGACCATACATCTATAAAGGAAGCAGCAGAAATAAACGACCAGGCGACGAAGTTTGACATTAACTATTTACAATATGTCGGGGGAATTTATTCTTCCGAATGGTTCTGGGCAAAGTTGCTGCATGTACTTCGTACCGACGCCACGGTTAGTGACGCATGTTACTCCTGGATAGAGCATTGCGACTGGATTCCGTTTTTACTTACAGGGGGCAACGATGCCGGTAAAATAAAGCGGGGAGTGTGTTCAGCAGGTCACAAGGCATTATGGGCGTCTGATTACAATGGCTTACCACCGAATGAGTTTTTCAAATCTTTAGACCCGCTTTTGGATGGTTTTACATCAAAACTCTTTACTGAAGTGTATTCTGCAGATAAACCTGCGGGAAACCTATCCGCCGAATGGGCAGAAAAACTTGGACTGTCCACTAATGTAATTATTGGTATTGGTGCGTTCGATGCTCATATGGGTGCAGTAGGTGGCCAGATAGAACCCTATCATCTAAGTAAAGTAATGGGTACATCCACCTGCGATATGTTAGTGGCGCCGGCAAAAGATGTAGAAGGCAAACTGGTGAACGGGATATGCGGACAAGTACCCGGTTCCGTGATTCCCGGTATGATTGGTATGGAGGCCGGCCAGTCGGCATTTGGCGATACGTATGCGTGGTTTAAAAATATTTTGCTGTGGCCCCTGCAAAACTTATTGGCGTCTTCTTCAGTGATTGACAAAGAAACCTCTGATAAATTATTAAAAGAATTAAGTGATAAACTGATTGTGGAGCTTTCAAAAGTCGCCGAAGAAATACCGCTAAGCGACGACGATGAATTAAGCGTTGATTGGTTAAATGGAAGGCGAACCCCCGATGCAAACCAGTTGTTACAAGCCGCAATCAGCGGATTAAATTTGGGTACCGATGCTCCCCGTATTTTCAAATCTTTGGTAGAGGCAACCTGTTTTGGCGCCAAAGCAATTGTTGACAGGTTTAACATGCAAGGCGTGCCGGTTAAGGGCCTCATTGGTTTAGGTGGTGTTGCACGAAAGTCGCCATACATTATGCAAACAATGGCTGATGTAATAGATATGCCGATTCGCATACATAAGTCAGAGCAAACCTGTGCTGCCGGGGCAGCAATGTTTGCTGCAACGGCTGCCGGCATTTATGATAAAGTTGAAGATGCTATGGCAGCAATGGGACAGGGATTTGATAAAGAATATTTTCCACGGAAAGAAAATGTAGCCATCTATAAAAAGAGATATAAGAAATACCAGGATTTGGGAAATTGTATTGAACAACAAATAACAATGTAAAGTGATTTCATCAAAATACGATCATATTCAACAGGAGGCATATGAAGCCAACATGCGATTGCCAAAGTTAGGTTTGGTGCTTTTTACTTTTGGAAATGTGAGCGCTGCTGACAGTTCGATGTCGGTATTTGCTATCAAGCCCAGCGGTGTACCATACGAAGAACTTACTCCCGCAAAAATGGTAATCGTAGATTTTGATGGAAAAATAGTTGAAGGAAATTTGCGTCCATCATCTGATACAAAAACGCATGCTGTGTTATATAAGCACTGGAATAAAATTAACGGTATAGCGCACACGCATTCAACATACGCCACAGCCTGGGCGCAGGCGCAGACCGACATTCCTATTTTTGGCACTACCCATGCAGATCACAATACAGTGGATATTCCCTGCGCACCTCCGATGGAAGATGATATGATACGCGGCGATTATGAATACGAAACAGGTTTTCAAATAATGAACCATTTCAAAAAGAAAGACCTAAGCTATGAAGAAGTAGAGATGATTTTGGTGGGAAATCATGCCCCGTTTACGTGGGGTAAATCTGCTGCGAAGGCTGTATATAACAGCGCTGTACTTGAAAGCATTGCTCAAATGGCTCACCTCACACAATCAATAAATGCAGATGCTTTGCGCCTGAAAGATGCGCTTATAAAAAAACACTACGAACGTAAACATGGTGAAGGCAGCTATTACGGGCAGTGAGGCAGGAGACTTTTGAAATAAAATTAAATAATCAAGAAGCAGAAAATTTAAAATGGAAGATCTAAAAAAGCTCGAAGTCTGGTTTGCCACAGGAAGCCAGCATTTGTATGGTGAAGAAACCCTAAAGCTGGTTGCGGAACATTCGCAAGCAATTGCAAAATCCTTTAACGATACAGAGCGAATTCCTGTAAGTGTAATTTTTAAGCCCACAGTAAAAACGGAGGAAGAAATTTTCGCCCTTTGCCAGGAGGCGAATGTTGCCGAAAACTGTATCGGGATTATTGCCTGGATGCATACATTTTCGCCTGCAAAGATGTGGATCGGTGGCTTAAAAATTTTGCGAAAGCCTTTATGTCATTTACATACCCAGTTCAACAGGGATATTCCCTGGAATGATATTGATATGGATTTTATGAATCTTAACCAAAGCGCACATGGCGACAGGGAATTTGGCTTCATCATGACGCGAATGCGTACACGAAGAAAAGTGGTAGTTGGCCATTGGCAGGATTCAAACGTGTTGGAAAGAATAAATGTTTGGTCGCGGGCAGCAGCAGCATGGCATGACTGGCAAGGCGCAAAATTCATACGCTTTGGCGATAACATGCGCCAGGTGGCCGTTACCGAAGGTGATAAAGTGGAAGCGCAGTTACAATTTGGCTATTCGGTAAATACTTATGGTATCGGTGACCTTGTACAGGTAATTAACGATGTAAGCGATAAGCAGGTTGATGGCCTTATCAATGAATACAATGAGCAATACACACTGGCAGATAGTCTAAAAAAAGATGGTAAAAATTATTCTTCCCTACAGGAGGCAGCAAAGATTGAGCTTGGCCTTAAAAGTTTTATGGAGCAGGGAAATTTTAAGGGATTTACGGATACATTTGAAGATTTGCATGGTATGGCACAGTTGCCGGGCATTGCTGCGCAACGCCTGATGGCGGCCGGTTATGGCTTTGCCGGGGAGGGAGACTGGAAGACTTCTGCATTGGTGCGTGCCATGAAAGTGATGGCTAACGGGCTGACGGGTGGAAATTCCTTTATGGAAGATTATACTTATCATTTTGATCCGGATAACCAAATGGTATTAGGCTCTCACATGCTCGAGATTTGTCCGTCAATTGCTGATGGTAAGCCTTCATGCGAGGTTCATCCGCTGGGTATCGGCGGCAAGGGTGATCCTGTTCGGTTAGTCTTTAACGTTAGTGCAGGGGAGGCACTCAATGCTTCTGTAATTGATATGGGAAACAGGTTTCGATTACTCGTGAATGAAGTTAAAGCTGTTGCACCTGAGCATGATCTTCCTAATCTTCCGGTGGCAAGAGTACTGTGGAAACCTTATCCCGATATGAATACCGGCTGTGCTGCATGGATACTGGCCGGTGGTGCACATCACACTTGTTATAGTCAAAACCTTACGGCTGAGCATCTTGAGGATTTTGCAGATATGGCTGGCATCGAAACCGTTTTCATTGATAAAGAAACAAAGCTGCGTACATTGAAAAATGAGTTGCGGTGGAGCGAGGTATATTACCAATTGAATAAAAAATAAAGCGTTATGTAAATGTTTGAAAAAAATTATGGTATAGCTATGCCGCACTTCCGCAAAAAAATGGCGACAATTGATAAAGCAATGCACGGAGGGATCTTGATTTTTTTTATTTTTTTCTGAAATAATAATTGAATATTTGTTTAACCATTATAAAAGCTTATATATAATATTTTCTTTGGCAAAGAAAGCAGCACAATTAGCAATAACCGCTCAAAAAGATCTAACTGTTAAACCTTTAAATTACGATTGCGCATGAACCAGAATCTTGCAACAGCAGACTACATTGTTTTTATTATCTATTTCATTATTGTGGCTGGCTATGGCTACACTATTTATCATCGCCGCAAAAGAAACGAGCATGATGCCAAAGCTTTTTTCTTAGCCGAGGGAACCCTTACCTGGTGGGCAATTGGCGCATCGCTTATCGCCTCTAATATTTCTGCTGAACAGTTTATCGGTATGAGCGGTGAAGGTTTTTTCCTGGGTATTGCTGTTGCAGCCTACGAGTGGATAGCAGCCATTGCACTCATCATTGTTGCAGTTTGGTTTATTCCTGTTTATTTGAAAAATAAGATTTATACCATGCCGCAGTTTTTGAAAACGCGGTATAATGAATCGGTGGCATTGATCATGGCGATCTTTTGGTTGTTTCTTTATGTATTCGTAAATCTTACTTCCATTTTGTACCTGGGCGCGGTTGCTATCAATGGGCTGGTAGGAGGCGATTACCTGCATGTGATAATGATCGGGCTTGCCATTTTTGCATTGATAATTTCATTAGGTGGTATGAAGGTAATTGGCTATACAGATGTGATACAGGTAGCTGTTTTAATTATTGGCGGTCTCGTTACTACCTACATTGCCCTGACGGTCGTAGGAGAAAAGTTTGGTGTGGGAAGCAGCGCTATAGCAGGTTTCAAAGCATTAGTTCACAACGCCCCGGAGCATTTTAAAATGATTATTCCAAAGCCAACTGCTGCATCCACACAAAATGAGGTAGATAAATACATTACATTTCCGGGAATTGCTTCTTACCTCGCCGGCATATGGATTATAAATCTTAATTATTGGGGATGCAATCAATATATCACTCAAAGAGCTTTGGGAGCTGACTTGCAAACAGCACGTACAGGTATTTTATTTGCTGGTCTTTTGAAACTATTAATGCCTGTGATAGTTATGTTGCCAGGTATCGCTGCATTTGTTTTATATTCAAAAGGGTATTTGCCCCAATTGATTGGCGGCAAAGATGGCGCTTACTCTGCGGTGCTTACTTTTCTACCCACGGGATTAAAAGGCCTGTCAGTAGCGGCTTTAACGGCTGCAATTGTCGCTTCGCTGGCAGGAAAAGTGAACAGTATCTCCACCATTTACACGTTGGATATTCATAAAAAGTATATCGGCAAACATTTGGATGAAAGGAGACAGGTGATAGTAGGAAGAGTAACTGTTTTTGTGGCGATGATACTTGCTGTACTTTTTACCTGGAGCGATTTGTTGGGCATCGGCGGCGTAGGTGGCTTTACCTATATTCAAAAATATACCGGCTTTATAAGCCCGGGTGTTTTTGCAATGTTTTTCCTTGGAATGTTTTGGAAACGCACCACTGGTCTTGCCGCAATTGTCGGAGTGATTGCCGGTTTCGTCTTGTCGGTTTTCTTTAATGAGTTTGCACCACAGATTTTGGGGCATGAAACTTTTTTATATACTGCGTATAATAACGGCAAAGGGGGCTTTGAAATTCCATTTCACATTTGCATGGGCTTGTCTTTTGCGTTTACCATGCTCATAATGATTTTCATCAGCCTGGGAGGACCCAAAATAAATCCAAAAGCTTTTGAACTGGATAAATCTATGTTTAAGCTAAGACCGCAAACACTTATATTAATTATTCTTACGCTTTTATTAATTTCCGCTTTGTATGTAAAATTTTGGTAGATACATTTGCACCTACTTTAAAAAATAAAATATAGGAGATAATATGTCCACCAATGACATCGCTGAATACCGGCCTTACGACAGGATGCTTATTGCCGTGGATTGTATCATCTTCGGCTTCGATGGTAAGAATTTAAAAGCCTTACTTATAAAGCGCGGCTTCGAGCCACAGTTGGGAAATTGGTCCCTGATGGGAGGGTTTGTAAAAAAAGATGAGGCCGTTGAGCAAGCGGCATTCCGGATTCTTGAGCGGCTTACCGGCTTAACTGATATTTATCTCGAACAGTTGTTTACTTTTGGAACGGTCGCCCGCGATCCGGGCGGAAGGGTCATATCTATCGCCTATTTTGCCCTTATCAAAATTAATGGCTATTCCCAGGAATTGATGAAAGAGCATAATGCGAAATGGTTTGAAATCGGAAAAGTTCCCAAGTTGATATTTGATCATAAAAACATGATACTATTAGCTAAGGAGCGATTGCAACAAAAAGTATCTAACCATCCTATCGGCTTCGAATTGCTTCCTGAAAAATTCACCTTGCCCCAACTGCAAAATCTGTATGAAGCGATCTTTGAAACTACCTTTGATAAAAGAAATTTTTCCCGCAAAATATTATCTCTCCATATTTTGCAAAAATTAAAAGAGAAAGAAAAACTAAGTTCACGGCGCGGCGCTTTTTACTACATGTTCGATGATGCCAAATACAAAAAACTTGCGCAGGAAGGTTTGAAATTTATTTAGGCTGCCGTTATTTTTTCTTAAGAGCAAATGCTTTCATAGGGGCATCATTTATAGCGGCTAATAAAATCTTCTGATTGCCAACACTAATTATTTTAAGATCTTTTACATCGCCGTCTAATATCAACCCGCTTTTCGCAGGTGGCACGGCGTTAAAATCTCCTCTACCATTACCAGTCAAAAGTAATCCGTAAGAAGCGTCATAGCGGCCCGGCATTATATTGGCCTGGTACTCGTTACCGGCAATGATAATATCAGTAAATCCATCTCCATTTACATCTTCGCAGGCTATGGCATTCACGGGCGCTTCCTGTGCAATCAGAGGAAATGCATGAAATGTAAATTTCCCTTTACCATCATTTTGGAAATACCCGCTGCGTGCTTCGTGACAGGTAAGAGTTGTTGCACCGTCCATCATCTCTTTGGTGAAAATAGTTTCCATAGATGCCTTTGCATAAGAACTGTTTTGTTCAAATCTCTTTTTAAAGGAAGGCATTTGCCTTGACCATTCGTTGCGTGATATTCCTGAAGACAATTGGTATTCGCCATTGTTATCTTTTATATAATAACAAAATATAGGTTCCAATATCCCATTGCCGTCAAAGTCTTTAGCGATAAGTTCTGCGGGTTGTTTTGTATTTATATGAAATGGATTGTTGAGGCCGATATTGCCTGCTACAATATCCATGTCACCATCATGATCAATATCCACAACTGCAAGACTTCTCCAAAGTGCAGGCAATTCTTTTAAACCACTTTCAATGGTAATATCTATAAGTTGTGCTCCTGTATTTTTAAATATTTGTATAGGCGCCCAGTCTGCGGCGATTATCAAATCAGGTTTCTTATCATTGTCTATATCTACCCATTCCGCCGCATTTATAAGACCAATGCTTTCTAATGCAGGGCAAACTGAAGAGGTAACGTCTGTAAACCTTCCATGATCGTTACGCAGGATATAGCTACGTGGTGGTTGCGGATACGTTCCCAATGAAACCCTGCCGCCGATAAAAATATCCATATCGCCGTCCCCATCCATATCAGCAACTGCAATAGCTTTGGATGGTGTTCGTATTAATGCTGAAAATGCGGTGCTATCCAGCTTGAAATTTCCCTTTCCGTCATTAGCGTATAACCGTGGCCGGTAGAAGGAGGAATTTACTTCAAATTCACTACTGCCGCCAGCTATTAGAAGATCAAGGTCTTTATCACCATCCGCATCGAAAAATATGCTTTGCATATCTTCTTCATATTTGGTGCCAGTAACAAGATCCTTACTACTGAAAGTGCCATTGTGCTGTTGCAAAAATATTTTACCGGATTGCTTAAATGCTCCAGCAATAAAAAAGTCTTCAAGGCCATCTCCGTTCACATCCGCCTTGCTTATAAAAGGGCCTTCCTGCGAAAACTTTTGCGGAAGCAGCGGCTGAAAATTATAATCAAAAAATAAAGTTTCCTTGTGTGTAAAATCTACTTTAATCTTTTCTGTTACTTCATCGAATAAAGAGTCGCTTAGGGGTTGAAGTTGCTGTGATAGTTCAGTAGCATTTTTATAGTCAACGTTTATTATTTTATTTAAAGATGGGTGCTGTATCAACTGCATTTTGCCATCAGGCCATATAATTTTAATTGAATCAGGCTGGCCGTTTCCGAAACCAAAATGAAACCGGCTATCTACTGTTGATAAGTAACCTCTTACAGGATATTGCTCTACCATTTGCGCAAACGCACCACTATACGCATAAGCGACGGCTCCAATACCACCTTTATTCAAGGTATCTCCATTTAGTTTCAGCGTTATATAGCCAGTTTTTTTACTGGTATCTTTTTCGTTCTCCAGGTTATTCCGCATTATAAATGCATTGCCATTAATATTATTAGTAATAACATCAAGGTCGCCATCATTATCAAGATCAGCGTAGGCGGCACCGTTAGAAATAGAAGTTTGGTCAATGCCGCCTGTTTTAGAATCATCTTCAAAAGTGAGGCCGCCTTTATTAATGTATAAATAATTGCGAAGCGATACTGCACCCATGCCGGCAAGATGATTCATAAATAATTTTCGTTGCCCCGGATCGTTATCGGGAATACCGCTTTCAACATTTGTATTGTAGCGGTATTCGAGAAAATCTATATTGGTAGGATCGCGTCCCAAACCATTTGTGATATGCATATCTTTCCATCCATCGTTGTTAAGGTCTGCAATTAATATACTCCAGCTCCAGTCTGTTTCTGCAATGCCTGCCATCTCCCCGGTTTCGCTAAAAAAGGGCTCTTTCTTGTTGTTAATTTTTCTTACTCCATTATTTAATTGCAGCATGTTATGGATGTATTCCGGTTGATAGCCCTTGTCTTTTTCTAATTGATGCCGCTGATCTGTTAGGAAAGAATACATCATCTTTTTGCGCTCGTTTGTTTCAGGCTGCATATCGAGTGTAACGATGTCTGGCAATTGGTCGTTGTTTACGTCTGCCGCATCTGTGCCCATACTGGAATAACTCTGGTGCCTTATTGATGATGCTATGCTGTTGGTAAACGTTCCATTTTTATTATTCAACCATAATAGATCATTACGGATATAATCATTGGAAACATAAATATCCGGGTAACCGTCACCGTTAAAATCACTTACAACTACACCCAATCCATTCCCATCTTCTATGATGCCTGCCTGCTTTGACACTTCTTTAAATACCGGGTGATCAGTACCCGGCATTTGACCTTCGTTGTGGTATAATTTATCGCCGGCAATTGCATTGGAATCTATTTTATTGTCGCGAATATCATTGGGTCTTGTATCATTTAATGTATGATTCAGCAGGTACACATCAAGCCTTCCATCTTTATCATAATCGAAAAAAGCTGCCTGTGTGGAATAGGAAGTATCAGCAAGCCCGTATTCCGCAGCCTCTTCCTTAAATGTGAGATTATGTTGATTAATAAATAAAAGATTTTGCCTTCTACTGCCCTGCACTCTCCCTGACACTGACACATAAATATCCGGCCATCCATCATTATTGATATCAATCACGCTTACACCGGTACACCATGAAGTCGTTGATACACCTGCTTTTTGCGTCGCATCTTCAAAGTTCAGGTTGCCCTTGTTGATATATAATTTTGAGCTTACCTGGTTGCCTGCAAAAAAAATATCCTGTAAGCCATCTTTATTAAAATCGCCAACGCCAACGCCGCCGCCCATGTAAGTGTATTCATTCACGAACATATTAGTAGAATCGTCTTCTACTATTTTATTATTAAAATCTACATCGGTTTGCGAAGAAGGCAAAATCGTAAATAAGGCATCTTCCTTATCTTTCGATGATACACACGAAGACAAGACAAAGACAAGCAGGGTGGATGATATGAGCAGAATTTTCATGAAGAACTGCAATGTATAAAATTCGGTCCATTCCTAAGAAAATCCTGGATGACTTTTGCTTATAATTTTTTTTTGATTTGGGAACCAGTCGCGGCTCGCAATTTCAGGTAAACCTAAAATCAGGTAAACCTACAAGGTTTTCAAAACCTCATAGGTTTTAAATAGGTTTTTAAATTATTTTGTAACAATTCCTACCACATTCTTTGGTGTACTATCCGAGTAAATGATAATATCAAAGACAGACACGGGAAGATCTTTTTTTGCAACCTCGAGGGCGCTAATTGTTTTTTTATCAAATAACGCATCGGTATTGCAACCCTTACAGGTTAATAGCAGCGCTGTTTTCTTAAAATCGATATTCCCACTTTCAGCAGGTTGAATCATAAACGCCAGGTCAGAATTATTTCCATAAATTTCAAAATCATTTTCATTTAACCTGAGCAACTCTTTTATACCCGTACCATGCCGGATGCCGCTTTTGAGCTTCCATTCGTTTGTATTCAAAACTTTTTCGCTATTTGCGCCGCTTTCGGTTGGTATTTCGGTACTTATTAATATATATTCTATGGATGATAAATTTATTTCATCTTTCCATACAAACACAACCTGCCTGCTGCTACCGCCAAACAACACAGAACATTTTTTCAACGCCTTTTCTGAAAAATAATATCTGTCTTTTTGAACATTAGCCTCACCAAAGAAGCTAACTAAAAATTCATGAGAGGTAAACTGAAGGAGATCTTCAGCATAGCGAATGTTAGCTAAGTCTGGCATTTCTTTTTGCTTCAGCAAAAAAGTGTAAACCGTGGAGCTATCTTTATTTTCCGTAATTGCTTCTATCGTTATGTTTCTTTTTTGGTAAAACATAAAAGACTCCCTGGCAAAATCTTTACTTGTATCAAACACAAAACCATCTTTTATTAATTTTGCCTGGCCACAGAGATATTCAGCTTTCGATGAAGTGTGCAGCACATAGTACCTGGTATCTCCGCGTTTATACAACACTACACTGCGTTCCGGTTCGTCATTTCTTTTGCTGTTTTTTACTTTTTGGAGAAAGACTGTTGATTGCTCATCATTTTCCATTTCACTTTTAGCAGGTAAAAATTTGTTTTTGCACATGAAGTGATCCATGCTTTTTTGGGGCATAGATGTAAGTGCAAGAAGATCACCCGCATTAAAGGACTGGCTGTTTGCAATACCGAAGGCAAAACTTTGGAGGCTGAGTATAAGCAATATTCTGTTCATAAATTTTCATGTTATTCAGAATACGGGTATAGTCTTCGAGAGGATGTGGGAAAGAGGTAATAAGCAAGCCAGGTGAGTGGCGTTATAGTTAAGAAGGCTCTAAAGTATATAAGTTTTCTAAAAAATCAAAGGATAGAGGTAAAATCTTTTTATTCACGGGAAATTTTTTTATTAAAAGCAAAAGAGTTTATGCTAGTTATCTTTCGCAACAGCCTCTTTTAGGGACGCAATCCCACTTTGATAACTTAATTTGTAATACTCATTTTTGCAACTCATAAAAAGTAAAAAACAAACAAGTAATAAAATAGTTGAATACGGTCAAGGCTATCATCAATGTGTGTATAGAAAAGTTTGGGAATATTAGGCCAGTCCTGTGCATATTACTCAAGGAATAATGTTTCTTATGTGACACCATCAGCTGAAAATGGCCTGTGAGGGCTGGTGGCAGGTTTACTACAGTGTGAGGCAAAGACAGTCCTGCTGAAGTTCAGCAGATAGGCTGGCAGTCAATTTCTAATAACTTTAAAAAGTAAGTATAAAGCGAGTAGATCAGGCGGGTAAGGTCAATAAATTGTTGTGGCCGTATATCTACCTTCCTTACCTTTATCATTATAAATTATTGCATCAACTGTTTGTTGCTGTATTATGTTGTGAATTCATGGATTGCCTTGCTATGATGAAATTTTAAAACGACAGACACTTAATTTATTAGCGATCCAAAAAAAAATATAATGACAGCAGAACACCAGCGTCTTTCTGAAAACCTGCCAAAGAAAGTGCCGCTTGAGCAATGGGGCCCCTACCTGAGTGAGCGCCAATGGGGCACTGTGCGTGAAGACTATGGGCATCTTGGAGATGCGTGGAATTATTTTCCTTTTGAACAATCACACTATAGGACTTACTTATGGGGAGAAGACGGCATTGCCGGCATATCAGACCTGTTTCAAAATCTTTGTTTTGCCATCTCCTTATGGAACCGTAAAGATCCTATATTAAAGGAGCGACTTTTCGGCCTCGGCAATACAATTGGTAACCATGGTGAAGACGTGAAGGAATTATATTATTACCTGGATAACATTCCGACGCACTACTATATGCAGTATTTATATAAATATCCACAGAGAGAGTTTCCGTACGAAGAAATTAAAAGGGAAAACCGTCAAAGATCAAAGGCTGACCCTGAATATGAAATCCTGGATACAGATGTTTTCGCTAATAATCAATATTTCGATGTAACAGTCACGTATGCTAAACAAGACTCCCAGGATATTTATATTAAAATAAATATACTTAACAGGTATACCGGCAGTGCCGGCATAACGGTGTTGCCTACCCTATGGTTTTATAATCGCCTGAGTAACACAAGGCTTGCAGAACAGCCCATCATCTGCGACTACAATAAGACAACCGTAAAAGCGACGCATAAGCGTTTGGGCACTTATTATTTATACTTTCCAAAGACCAGGGCAACATTTTACACTAACAATGTAACCAATACAGAAAAGGTCTCCGGCACACCTAACGAAACTCCTTTCGTGAAAGATGCATTCAATGATGCCATTTTAAAAAAGAAGAACGTCAAGTCGCTAAGAGTAAGCACTTCAGGAACAAAGTTTGCCCCCATATATGACTTAACCATTGGCGGCGGCGAATCCGTTGACCTATACCTACGGCTTACGAACAAAGAACTGGCCAATGGTTTTGAAGAGGGTTTTGAGAATATATTTGCTGCCCGCAAGGCCGAAGCAGATGAATTTTATAGGGCCATTCTGCCAGCAAATATTAGCGAAGATCTCTATACCATACAACGCCAGGCGCTTGCAGGACTGCTATGGAGCAAGCAATTCTATCACTATGATGTGGAGAGGTGGCTTAGTACCAGCGATGGCATTACACCCGTAAACACCGGAAAGCTTACGGGGCGCAACCACGAATGGAAACATCTCAAAAATCAGAATATAATTTTGATGCCTGATAAATGGGAATATCCCTGGTATGCCGCATGGGACCTTGCTTTCCACTGCATACCAATGGCAATGCTCGATCCTGGTTTTGCCAAGGACCAATTGCTGCTGATAATGAGAGAATGGTATATGAAGCCGGATGGCCAATTGCCGGCCTACGAATGGCATTTTAGCGATGTAAATCCGCCGGTGCAGGCGTGGTCGTCACTGCAGGTTTACCGTATAGAAAAATCAATGACGGGCAATGGTGATATCAAATTCCTCAAAAGAATATTTCATAAACTAATCATCAATTTTACCTGGTGGATAAACAGGAAAGATGCGAGTGGTAGTAATCTTTTCCAGGGTGGCTTTCTCGGCCTGGATAATATCGGCGTATTTAATCGTAGTATCGAAACACCCGGTAACCATAAGCTGGAGCAGGCAGACGGTACAGGCTGGATGGGCATGTATGCGCTTAACATGATGGATATGGCGCTGGAAATCGCTATGGTTGATGAAGCTTTCCAGGATACGGCGACTAAATTTTTTGAACATTTTGTATTGATTGCAGAGGCACTAAACCAACATGGGTTATGGAACGATGAGGATAAATTTTTCTATGACCTGCTGTCAAAGCCGGGAGCAAGCACTCTTCACCTGCGCATACAATCAATAGTCGGCATCACCACTTTATTTGCTGTTTCTATTATTGAGAAAAATGTTCTTGATAAGCTTGCCGATTTTAAAAAACGAAGTACGTGGTTTGAAAAATACAGGAAGAAAAATAACCGCTTTTGGCCTAATGAAGAAAATGCAGGTGGTGAAAAACTCTTGCTGTCTCTTGTGCCGCAGGATAAACTAAAAAGCATACTAAAACGCTTGCTCAGTGAAGATGAGTTTCTTTCTCCCGGTGGCATCAGGGCATTATCAAAATACCACAAAGAACATCCTTATTCGGTGCAGATAGATAATATCGACTATGCGATACGGTATGACCCTGGTGACTCTACCTCGAGCTTTTTTGGTGGTAACTCCAACTGGCGCGGCCCTGTGTGGATTCCTATCAATTATATCCTCATTCAATCCATTCGCAAGTACGGAGAATTTTATGGCGACGAGCTGAAGGTGGAATGTCCTACAGGCTCGGGAAACTTGATGAATCTTGGACAGGTGGCTGATGAATTATCACGGAGAGTAATTAGCTTATTTGAAAAAGATGAAGACGGCAGCCGGAACATTTATGGAAAGGAAAACTGGTTTTACAATCAGCCCGGCAATGAACACCTGATCTTATTTTATGAATATTTTCATGGGGATAATGGTAATGGTCTTGGAGCAAATCATCAAACAGGATGGACGTCGCTGGTTGCACAGTTAATAAGTGAAATGAATAACGGTAACGGTTAGCCGCTGCTTGCTCAGCTACTTTTTGCCATAATCATTTTTTTAGAATTTTAATGTTAGCAGAGGAATTCAGCATTTGACTTTAAAACCTTAGTAGCATTTTAAAAAAGAGTGCATACCTTATTGCCTTTAATCCGCGACGTAAAATAAGGTTAACAATTTTAAGGTTACATTCTCTATCAAGTTTTAAAATTGAAACCAGTTACAGCTATCGTTGAATATTGCTCCAAATGCTCAATTCAATAAATTTAAACCCCACTTGCAATATTTTCGTTAGCCGTAGCCCTTTATGGAATTTGATTCTGATTTATTTAATGAACAAGCAATTTTTTTCTTTAAGTCAATGATAAAAAAGGCGATTAAAATTGCTACAAGGTTTACACCCATAATCCTTTCAGTAGGGTCAATTAAATATGTAAACCTAAAAAGCGGTTCACTTAATTTTATCTGCACTTGTAAACTATTTGTGAAGTCAAGATTTAATAAAACGCCTAAACCTGATATTAATTTTAAAGAGCGACCATAAAGTGTAAAACTTATAATTTGTAATAATTGCAGAACAATTGACGAATTTATTGCGATCCATTTTTTAAAACACAAGCCAATCCCACAAGCAATAGAGAATAGGAAGAATCCAATTGAAGCGATGATAATACAAGTAATGAGAAATGGCATCGGCAATAACATTGCAATAAGCCAAATCGTAAGTCCTAAACCTATAAGGCCCCCAATAATTTGATAAATTCCTATAAGTTTTAATTTAAAATAATATTCTTGGAGTAAATAGTTGCTCATGAGACGAGTAAAATTATAACGGTTTAAAACATTTAGATATTGAATGACTTTCGGTCACTTTGGTTTATTTCTTCCAAATATTATCTTCCGGCGTATAGTCCATAAAAATTCCACCGTCTAATTCGATTGCACTAATATTTTTCTTTGTGGCAATTTTCAGTATTTGTTCTTTTTGATTTTTTTGCCATATCGCCGGAGTTTGGTGCATTAAAGAAGTACTGCCGTCTTCATAGGTAACTTTTACATCAAAAGGAATCGCAAAGCCACCAACATTTTCTACGGTTAGATCGTAGTAACCATTCTGTTTTTTAGCGTTGTCAATCTTTAAATCAATATAATTATTAGTGAAGAACCAGTTTTGAAAAAACCAGTTTAAGTTTTGCCCTGAGCCGGTACTCATTGCATTGAAATAATCCCATGGTATCGGATGTTTTCCATTCCATGCATTCATATAAAAATGCAGCGCTTTTTTAAACAACTCATCGCCCAACATATCCTTTAAGGCGAGGTAACTTAATGATGCTTTTCCATAAGCATTGTTTCCGTAGCCGGCCCCGCTTACCTGCGTTGACATTGAAATAATAGGCTGGTCTTCTTCTGCGGAGGCATCCTTTATATACCGGTTAATGCGAAATCTTTTATAAAAAGCATCGGCTCCTTCTTTCCCTTGTTCATCCTGGCCGATCAGGTATTCGAAAGTAGTGGCCCAGCCTTCATCCATAAATGCATAGCGGGTTTCATTTATGCCCATATAAAAAGGAAAATAAGTATGTGCTATTTCATGGTCTGCCACCAACTGCGCAAACTTAAGATCCTTTGTTGTAGCATCATTTATCATCATCGGGTATTCCATATCGGCGTATCCCTGGAAGGAAGTCATTTTTGAAAAAGGGTAGGGAACACCCGGCCATTCAGTAGAAAAATATTTAAGCGAATGCTGCGTAAATTTTGTGTAGCTGTGGTAATCCTGTGCCGTATCATTGTAAGCTGCCTGTACGCTTGCCCTACGATTATTCTTTACATCAACCAACACGCTTGCCGCGTCCCATACATAATTTTTGCTGGTGGCAAAACAAACATCGGTAATATGATCTGCAGAAAATTTCCATGTGTTCCAATCATTTTGATTTGTTATTTTATGTTGATGCATTTCATTATTATCCGCTACATGAATTACGTCATCAGATGTATAAGATTTTTTTAAACGGCCTGCTATTTCAGGTTGTAATACTTCGTCAGGATTTAATAAATCGCCGGTAGCCCATACCACGTAATCTTTCGGAACTTTTACTGCTAATTTATAGTCATTAAAATCGTTATAAAATTCCTGCCTCCCGGTATGCGGAATCATGTCCCAGCCATTGTAATCATCGTACACGGACACACGCGGATAAGAATAAGCAACATAAAATGTAGTGCTGTCGATCTGCCCTTCGCGCCCGCTTTGCTTTGAGAAAGGATAGCTCCATGCAATATTAATGCTAATAGAAGCATGCGGTAATAAAGGTTTTTTTAATCTCACAGGAGCCACTGTTCCCCAATTTTTGCTGTCGATTTTATAGTCTTCATTATCAACCGAAAAAGACTGGATATCCAGCCCGGACGTAATAATATCAGGATTTGCATAGTCTCCTCTTGGAGCAAGAGGTTTATGAAAATTGTTCACAAATCTTATTGCAATCATTTTCAAAGTATCCGGACTGTTGTTGGTGTACACAATATTTTCAGTTCCTGATACAACTTTTGTTTCAGGTGTTACCATTACATTAATTTGATACTTCCCTTCGTTTTGCCAATAGCTTTTGCCGGGGGTTCCGTCAATCGAACGCGTGCCGTTTTTATACGACGCAGTAATATTTCGCGGCATATAAAGTTTTTGTGCCTGCGGGTAATTTTCTCCAAGAAACAAAATTGCCAGGAACAGGATCGTGGTTTTCATTAAAGTGATTTTTAGTTTTTCAAATTTATGAAAGGAAGGTGAAGAAGACGGTCGCATTATTTAAATGGTTATTATTTATGAAAGCAGCCACTAATTCTGTTACTGATTATTATTCCGTGGATTTCTTCTACGTCGAAATGATGCCTTGCTGCTTGTGTTGGTGAGGACGCCAACACAAGCAGCCGATTTTGCATACAACTTTTTATTACCTTCCTTCACTAAAATGATTTTTATATGAAACAAAGCAGAATCTTTCTAACCCTTCTATTTGCAGGAATTTTTCTTTCTTTTTCAACCAGTGCGCAAAAACAATTTAAAGCTTTACTCATAACTATTACTAATGGTTGGCGGCACGAATCGGTGCATGCAGGTGTTTTGGCCATACAACAGTTGGCCGTGCGTAATAATTTTGATGTAGTTTACTTTGATGATCCAAACAGTTTCACTGATAAAAATCTTGAACAATACCAGGTAATCATTTTCTTAACTACAACAGGAAATATTTTTGATTCTGCACAAAAGAAGGTGATGGAAAGATTTATAGAATCGGGTAAAGGATATGTAGGCATTCACAGTGCATCAGATACAGAGTATGGCTGGGATTGGTACACCAAATTGGTGGGAAGAATGTTTTATATACATCCCGTAATTCAAACCGCAAAATTAAAAGTACTTGATCCCACTTTTCCGGGACTGCAGGGAATGGATGGAAAATTATGGACAGACGAGTGGTACCAGTTTGGCCCTGAGAATGTTACTGATCTTCATTATGTATTGGGAGTTGATGAATCAACGTACAATCCAAAGGTTGACTGGGGTGCTAAAAAAACAACCGGTATGGGCAAGTTACATCCTATTGCCTGGTATCATAATTATGATGGAGGCCGTGCTTTTTATACAGCACTCAGCCACCTGCCTTCTGTTTATAGTGATCAGGCATTTTTAAATCATTTGTACGCTGGGATTCTTTGGGCTGCTACCGGTAAGAAGTAGAATGCCCGCAATAGAGAGCCTCAGCTATAAGCAATTTTGCAGGCGAAATAAATTTTCTATCTATACAATTCTTTTGACATCAAGCCTCGCGTTATAGTAACTTTATACAAACGTTTTTCATGGCTGACAGTGGTTTGCTTTTTATTCCTGACATAAGTGGTTTCACGCGATTTGTAAATGAAACTGAAATTGAGCATAGCAGATACATTATAAGTGAACTGCTGGAAAATATTATCAATTCCAACCAAATAGGATTAACCATTTCTGAGATTGAAGGCGACGCGGTTTTGTTTTATCGCTTTGGAAATGCGCCATCTCCCGGAGAAATTTATGCCCAGGTAGAAAAAATGTTCTGCAATTTCCAGCAACAAATAAAGAATTATGAAGCGCTGCGTGCATGCCAGTGCAGTGCTTGTATAGCAGCAATTAATCTAAGCCTCAAGATTATTACACATTATGGAGAATTTTCTACCTACCATATAAATGAATACAATAAACTTATAGGCAAAGAAGTAATCGTTGCTCACCGGTTATTAAAAAACGATATTGAACGTCATGAATATTGGCTCGCGACCAGCGACTTGTTTAATTCAATAAATACAGGTAATAATTTGCCTCAATGGATAAACTGGCAACAAGGAAATAAACAAACAGATGGAGAAGAGGTTGTTTTTCATTATTCTTTGTTATCTCCATTAAAAGATCGGATTCAGCCTGACGCAGGAATTGATTACACCCTTGGAGATGACAAGATAAAATTTATCAGCCAAAGCAAAACTATTGATTCGCCTGCGATAAATGTGTTGAGCATTGTAGGAAATCTCTCCCTTAGATCAAAGTGGATGGAGGGTGTTAAAGAAATTAGCCAGGTAAGCCATCCCATTAATCACGTGGGAGTAAAGCACCGTTGGATTGCCGGCAATCGTGCTATCGTTTTTTATTCAAGTTCATTTAATGAACATAAAGGCACCTATACTTATAGCGAAACAGACGAGAAAAAAACGATGGAAATATATTTCACAATAAAGCCGCAATCCGGGAATAAAACATTAATTGTGGTTGATTATTATTTAAAAAAAGATGCTGCCAGGCAAACATACTTTTCTATCTTTCTGAAAAGGAAATTATCACGACAACTGGTAAGGTCTTTAAATAATCTTAAATTATTGGCGAATGAATCAGCTTTGGATTATGATTCACCAGGCTCATGAGATAAGATTTTACACAGGTTAAATTATTGCTCTTATTTTGGAAAGCCATGAGATATCTTCATGAACCTGGTAAAATGTGTTCATAAAATCAATACACCTTTTTTGCAAATCATTTTCTACATTCATACTTATTAAATTTCACTCTCTTTAAAAATGTTTCATGAAAAGAACTTTCATATTTCTGTTGTTTATCGTTTCAGTGAGTGTGCAGGCGCAGGTAATCACTTCTGCACAAATTGACTCTTTAACAGAGCTTACTTTAAAAACTTTTGATGTGCCCGGTATTGCAGTGGCTGTGGTAAAAGATGGGAAAGTTATTCACGCGAAAGGCTATGGCGTACGCTCGTTGAATACAAAGCAAAAGGTAGATGAAAATACTTTATTCGGCATAGCATCAAACTCCAAAGCATTTACCGTAGCGGCTTTGGGAATGTTGATAGATGATGGCAAACTAAAGTGGGATGATAAAGTGACGGATTATGTTCCTGAATTCAGGATGTACAATCCCTACGTAACAGAAGAATTTACAATCAGGGATTTGCTTACACATCGCAGTGGGCTTGGCCTCGGCGCCGGTGATCTTATGTTTTGGCCTGACTCAAGTGACTTTACCAAGGCTGACATGATACATAACCTGCGCTACCTGAAGCAAGCATCTTCTTTTAGAACAAAATTTGACTACGATAATAATCTTTACATGGTTGCCGGAGAAGTAGTGGCGAGAATTTCTGGTGTGAGTTGGGAAGATTTTATTCAGAAAAGAATTCTTGATCCTTTGAATATGAGCAGCAGCGCACCTTCGTATAAATTGCTTAGAAACAAATCGAATGTAATAGATCCGCATGCCCCGGTAGATGGTGTGGTAAAGGTTATCCGCCGCGACTGGAACGAAGCTGCGGATGCTGCCGGCGGAATTTATTCAAACCTTACCGACGTGTGCAAATGGATCATTATGCAAATGAATAATGGCAAGTATGGCAAAGATTCAACCAAACAGCTTTTTAGTGCCGATGTACATGAAGAAATGTGGACGCCGCAAACTATAATACCCGTACATGGTGAAAGCCCCTACAACACGCACTTTGCAAGCTACGGCCTTGGCTGGTTTCTAAGTGATGTACACGGATACAAACAAGCTACGCATACAGGCGGGCTTGCCGGTATTGTAACACAAATAACACTTATACCAGAGTTGCATTTAGGCATAATTGTTTTTACCAACCAACAATCGGGTGCTGCATTTACCGCAATTACTAATACCATCAAGGATAGTTATTTTGATATAAAGGGCCGAAACTGGGTTAAGATTTACCATGACAGGGTAGTGGCAAACGAAGCAAATGCAAAAGAGATTACCAATAAAGTATGGGCTGATATTGAGGCACAGCAAAAAAATAATACAAAGCCTGACGTAAGTTTATTTACAGGAACTTATACTGATAATTGGTTTGGCGATGTAACAATCTCTTTAAAAAATGGCAAGATGTGGTTTACAGCGAAAAGATCATTCTTATTAAATGGCGAAATGTTTCCTTACAAAGGCAACACATTTATTGTGAAGTGGGGAGAGAGAAGCATGGATGCCGATGCATTTGTGATGTTTGATTTGGATAGTGACGGAAAAGCTTCGGGAATGAAAATGAAAGCCATCTCACCCCTCACTGATTTTAGCTTCGATTTCCAGGACCTGGATTTTAAGCGGGCTAAATAAAATCGTATATGCGTAGCCGTGGTACTTAAATAGATTCTTTATCAAAAGAAAATAGCAAGAGAATCATATTTTCTCTGTAAATAAATTATCAGCAATCTTTATTATCGCGGGGAGTAAATGTTTTCTTCAGGTATAGGGCTTTAATGTATTATCATACACCTGCTAACGCTATTGCCAGGTAGGTTTAAGCACAAAACTTAAAATAATTTTGGCCAATATTGCAGGGTATTACTTATCCATCGAGGTAGTAAAATTACCATTGGGTTTTACGCACGCTATATATTCTTTATTTTTACCAATTATGCTTTGCTACTTTAGAAAAAGATTCCCGGATTGGGACAGAATTTGAAGGTAGTTTTGCATTCCATTTAACAACAATTGAAAAATATCTATCCCATCCTGGCACTTCTTTGTGCGATTAGCTGTTCAACTTTTGCACAACAGGCCCATGATAATGCAGGCTTTCAAATCAAGGGAAAGCTATTTGATTCTTCATCATTACGCCCGCTTGAGTATGCCACCATTTCTCTTTTTTTAAAAGGAAGTAAAACCCCCGTAAATGGGACTGTTACTAATGCAGAAGGAAACTTTGTGGTGGAAAATGTAACACCTGGCGTTTACAAACTTGTTGCTGAATTTATCGGCTATAAGCAACTTATTGTACAAGGTTTACAGATAAGTAAGGAACACCCGGTTATTGAAACGAAGGATATTTTTTTGGCTCCGAAAACCACTACGCTGGAAAACATAAACATTGCGGGGCAAGCCAATATTATCGAGAATAAAATTGATAAGATGGTCTTTAACGCAGAGCGTGACCTCACTTCGCAAACCGGGGTGGCCACTGACGTACTAAAAAAAGTGCCGCAGGTATCTGTAGATATTGATGGCAATGTTCAGCTATCCGGCAGCTCCAGTGTCCGTTTTCTGATTAACGGAAAGCCTTCTGCAATATTTGGAAACAGTATTGCTGATGTGCTGCAGTCCATTCCTGCAAGCCAGATAAAGAGTATTGAAGTAATTACCAATCCTGGTGCAAAGTATGATGCACAGGGCGTTGGGGGCATTATAAATATTATCCTGAAAAAAAATAACTCGCAGGGAGTAAACGGAAACTTATCACTTACCGGCGGCACAAGATATGAGAGTGGCTCCTTTAATTTTAATGCCCGGCAAGGAAACTTTGGTGTAAACGCGTATGTAAACGGTAACACAAGACTAAGGTCTACATCACCTTTTTCATTGGACAGGATAACGACTGATACAGTCAATCATAATAATATTTTACTGCACCAGGATGGTGTCAGTCAATTTGTGCGTGGCGGCTTTCAAACGGGAATTAATTTTGATTGGGATATTAATGATCATAATAATTTCTCAGGGTCTTTCTCTTACAATAATTTTAGCCGCACGGGTAGCAGCGCCACTAACCAGGTGCAGGATACATATAGCCCCAACGGAAATGTTGTATCAGATATTCAAACCATGATTAACTCAGATGACGGATTGCATGTTCATAATTTTGATGCATCTCTTAACTATAGAAAAACATTCAAAAAAGAAGAGCAGGAGTTAGATCTCTCAGTAAATGTAAGCCCCGGAAACATTCGATCCAATAACAATTCTTACCAGTTTACCCTGCCCTCAAAGACCTTATTTTATAGTACAAAGGGTGTAAACCCAGGCAATGAAGATGAAGCGGAAATAACTGCAGATTATGTACAGCCCCTGAAGAAGAACATGCTGCTTGGCCTGGGGAGTAAAGTTAGTTTTTATGACATTTCAAGTGACTATACTGTAAACAAATTAGATTCAGCTTCGGGCAAGTATGATGAAGATGGTTTTTTGTCGAATAGCCTTATCTACCATCAAAAAGTATATGCCTTGTATGCTGAACTGAGCTTTAATTTTTTTAATTTATTTGATGCAAAAATTGGTGAACGTTACGAACGCACAGAAATAGATGCATCTTATTCCAATTCGCAGGGAGGGGCGGCCATACCGGGATACAATACTTTTGTTCCCTCTTTATTCTTTTCAAGAAAGCTAACTGAAAATTCTCTTTTGAAGCTGAGCTATTCTAAAAGAATTGAAAGGCCGGATTACCGCGACCTGAACCCTTATATAAATACTAATGATCCGAAAAACCTTTCTACCGGAAACCCTGGACTTAAGCCGGAAATCGGGAAGCGTTTTGAATTGGGATATAGTAATGATATTAAGAATTTCGGCTCTGTAAATGTGAGTTTATTTTACAGGATAAATGAACAGGATATACAGCCTTTTATTACTTTCTATCCTTCGTACAAGGTGGGCGATTCTGTATATACTAATGTCACGGTAAGCAAGCGTGAAAATATAGGAAGGGAAAATAATGTGGGCATAAATCTCTTTGGGAGCGTAAGTTTTATCCCAAAGCTTGACCTGCGGACGAATCTTTTTTTCTTTCACAGGCATACGATAAATGTAATTGATAAAGGATACGATTATAACAGCTTTAATTACCGCGCCAACTTAAATGCTTCGTACCAATTCTCCGGCACGTTGGCAGCAGAGTTTTTTGGAAATTTTAGTTCTGCACGTCATGAAGCGCAAGGCACGTACCCGTCTTTTACTACCTATAGTGTTGCAGTAAGAAAGCAGGTTTGGAATAAGAAAGGAAGTATTGCTTTAACTATAGCTAATCCCTTACATAAAAACATAGATCAGCGAAGCAAACTTAATGGCCCGAACTTTACCATTAACAGCATACGCAGTATTCCTTTCAGGTCTGTCGGCATCAATTTCACCTGGAAATTTGGTAAGCTGGAATTCAGAAAAACAAAGGAAAGATTCAATGATAGTTTACAGGCTCCCGTGGATAACGGCTAAGCATAGCCGAAGGAAATGTTGGTTATAGTTAGTTTTGCAATTAGAAATGTAAAAAGTCTTTGCCTTAACTGCTGATATATTTTACAAAAGTTCTTTTTGCAATCGGCAGCAATGTTTCCTCCATAGGATAAACTAATTCAGTTTTTATATTATACACTGCAGGATTGGGCAATCCAGGCCGGCTTTTTATAAGTTCGGTCTTTATATTTTCCGACGAATTACTTACAGAACGCATCCACTGGTTTACGAAATCTGTACGTATGCCGCGGTACTTTTCATCATGCTTTTCATAAATAGTGAGATGGTATTCGTAAGCCACCGTGGTATTAAAACGGCCATCGCATATAAGCAAGTAGCCTTCATTGGTATCGAGAGGCAAAAGGCCGACAGGTTCTATATCTAATTTGTCTTCTACAAATTCATATATCTCTGTGCCGTTTTGTATGGTTGTTTTTATTTTTTTCGCGGAGTAGTGTACAATGTCTTCGAGCTCTTTCATCAGGTCAGTATCTTCAATTATTTTTTCATAATCAACCTTTAGCTTTTTCAAATTTATCTCTGTAAGCTGCCGTGGAAAATGATCTTCAAGGAATCGCCTGTTTTCCCTGAATGATACGATATTATTATAATGAAAAATAATGTCGGCCAGCTCGGGGTAAAGTTTGTTTTGATTAAAATAACCATTTACATGTTGCAGGTAAGCAAGCAAAGTATATTTCTTCAATTCGAAATCAATATAACCTTCTGCGAACCAAGTCTCGGATAGCGATTTCATAGCGGTACTTTTTAATTTATAAATTGAATTTAGCTATTTGACTCCATATTTTTTAAACGATATTTTTTAATAAATGTTTTAACATGATTTTGTTTCAGTAATCTTAAGGACTACAAGACACTAAATGTTCTATATTAAAAAATTTCAATTATTTAATTTTTGATGGTTAGCCCGCTTTCCTTATTAAGAACCTCCACAATTTGATTATACAGTTCCATTGCTACATCCGGTGTATCCCCGATGCATAATACGCCGAGCTTACCATATTGAGATAAAGCGCCGATCATGTGGAACATGACTCCCTGTTGAATACTACCATCATAAAGCAGGTTGTTAGCGGTGGCTATTTCAATAAGATCGTGCGGAGTGAGGCCTCTATAATGTTCACTCTGCAGGTTATCAGAAAAAAAATAATACCGGGGCTGACCATTTGCTGTCAGATAGATTCCGTTTGTGTCATCGTAATGTCCATCAGTTAAATATTGCAACATCAGGTATGGATGTGTCGTACCTCCTTTTCGCAGGTTTATTTCTATTGCATAATGCTTCCATTCATTGTCTTCCTTCGCAGAAATAAAATCTACCGAAAACCTGTTAAGTACGCCATAGCCTTTTAGTTTCTCTGCAATGGATTTTCCTAATGCACCTATAGTCACTGCATATTCTTTGTTAGCGGGAAAATGTGCTCCTAAAAATACCTGGCCACTTTCACCACCAAGTATTTGGTCGTGGGTTGAAGAAATTTCTATTTCACCTATCGGGCTTATACGGCACTGTACCGAGGGCGCTGCTTTATAAGTTCCTTCAATAAAAGATTCGGCAATGCCGCCCATGCCCTGCAATTTTTTAATGAATGTTTTATAGTTTAAATCGCGTGCAACAATTTTCAACTTGCGGGGCAATTTGTCCCGCAGCCATTGTTCCAGGTGTTCATTTGCCGGCGCATCCTCAAAAGAAAATATAGCATTTCCTTCCCCGGAAAACCCGTCATTCAGTTTTATGACTGCTTTGCCCAAAGCAGGGAATGTTGTTTTAAGATTAGTTAATGCATGTATTAAGTCTTCCTCCGATACCAGATCTTCATAGCCGGGTGGCGTGGGAATACTACATTCTTTAAATATTTTTCTGCTAAAACTTTTTGTGCCAATATAAAGCAGGTCAGGGTCGCAACCGAAGATGGGCATTTTAAGTTTTACGGCAAGCGTACGTTCAAGTTCCGTTACATTAAAGCAGGCGATATGCGCAACATGGCCGGGCGGAACGCTTTTACGAATGCGTTCTATTAACCTCGGACGTTCCAGTATCTTTTGTGTGAGAGATCTTGCAGACGCATCAAAGCAACTCAATGTTTTCAGCCGCTGGCGGGCGTGATAGTTAGTAATGCCGGGCAACAGGTGCAGGTAATAATCCATAATGATACTATGAATAGGCATGCTGGTAAGATATATAACATGCGTATTGGGCATGCGCAACAACATTAACAAACACAGCAATCTTTCTTCATAGTGGTTAACGCCATCTATCTTCGCCAATATCTCCTGGTCAAGTGTAAGGCTTGGTATTATCACCACCGTCTTCGCAGCCATCCTGTCGGGGAAGGCTGATGAATATTGGGCCGGCAATTCCTGCTGCAATTTTTTAAATTCAAGTATTTCCTCGTTTTTATCTCCCATTTTTTTCTTTTAATATTTGAATTATAGTGTTGGCAAAATTGATATTAGCAAAATAAATTTAAATAAAATAAAAGCGAATCGCACACAAGATATTTTCAAAGGCTTTCGAATTTATCTAAAGTATTTCTTTGAATATACTTTTGCCGGAATGAAGTCAAGGAATTTATTTTAAAAAAATAGTAATAAATCTTTTGCTCAAGGCAGTCCGTCATGTATATTTATAGCTCAATTCTATATCCCCCTATTCAGAGGAATCACCCCCTTCTTTTAAAGTTTACAAATTAACGATTACCAAAGCGTAACTGTCAGAGCTATGAAGTTGAATTTAATCCTGTGCCTTGCAGCAAGTGTTTTTCTATGTCCAAACATGAGTGAGGCACAACAGCAATTTGATTATTATATCAGTAATTCCGGAAACGATTCCTATCCCGGAACTTTTATTCCACTGGCCCGGCAAACAATATCTGCAAGCGCCCCTTTGTTTACGAAATTGGCTGCCATAAGCGGAAGCGTGAAGGTTGGATTAAAAAGTGGTGATACATTCAACGAAAGCCTTACAACATCTTATCCAATTCGAATGGGCACATATAATGGCAACACAAATCAGAATGATTTTGCCATTATGAATGGATCAAAAGAGTTCAGCACAGGATGGTCAAAGCAAGAGAATACAGAAAATACTTTTTTACAACACATTCCTGTTACCGGTTTTTCTGGTTATGGAATAAATAGTATTGGCAGCTATAGTTATATCTATGTAACGGAGATAGACAAAGCACTAGAAAGAACGGCTCCCTTCACCGCAAGAAAATTATTAAAATATGTCCGCTCGGCTACAGAAGTAGAAAATACAGCGGGCTCATGTTTTTCACCAAACACTACCAGTGATCAACCCATGCTGATGTACGTGCACACAAGTGATGGAAGCTCGCCGAATACAAATGCAAAATACCGCTACGAAGTAGCAATAAGGGATTGCGCAGTTAATAGTACATATCAGCCCAATAATGTTTTCGAAAATCTTTGGGTACGTGGCTTTGGATCCGGCATAGGTATGTTGCCTGGTGGCGATAATTCATCTTATAACAAAATTGTTTTTGGTCCAGGCGCTGCTATCCATCACCTGGTTGTCCGCAGTGGGATAATCAATCATTCCTTGTTTCTGCCCGGGGCAAAAAATACAGGAGAATTTGCAGTTGTTTTTTATGATGTGGAAGGCCTTCACAGGCATTGCACCATTAAAAATTCCATGTTCCTGGATATTAGTACACCGGTGTATGCGCATACAAGTTTGGGTACAAATTATAATGCGGTCGAGCTTGACAATGTGGTTGCTTTTGCTGATAAAACTGCACCTGCCGGCTTCATTTACACATCTAATAATGATACAGTTCTTTTAAACAATGTTTATACTGATGGCTACACTTCCGGCTATAATTATGGCTCGGCAAAATATGCTGGTATTAGTAATTCATATTTCAAAGATGTAAACTTTGGGATAGCTTATAGTCCAAACAATGCTGTTACATCAGGTGTTAATAATGTCTTTATTAAAACAAAAGGCACATCTTATACAGTTGGTATTTATATGCAGGCTAATACTTCCTTAACGTTAGCTAACTCGATTATACATCTCGTAAATGACTATAGAAATTACTGGGCAAATTCAGGCGCTTTTATTTATGGAGCGGGAGCTATAAATAGTAAAATTATGGCTTCAGGCAACATTTTTGTTTGTGACATTTTTCCATCTGCCACATTATTCGCCGCGACTGCTAACACAGATAACGGCATTGGTACTTCACCGGATAGGTGGGATAACAATGTATATATTTTATTAAAAGGAAACAGGATTGCGTGGAGCGTAACGAATGCAGCAACCAATGGTGGCAGCTACGTTGTTCAAAGTTTTGATGAATGGAAAAGGCAGTCCGGGCAGGATAAGAATAGTTTGTTTTTTGATTTGAGAAAGGATCCCCGGGGATTGAAGGCAATTTTTGCAGACCCCGAAAATGGTAATTATGATTTGGCAAAGACTAAAGAAGGAAACGCGGTGGCGGCATTGCGTGCGGGCATGACTTCGCCCATTAGTTGCTTTCTGCAAAAGCCATCCTATGAAGAAGCAGCGGATATCATCAGGAGTAATAAAACTCTCTCGGTAAATACTTGCAGAAATCCGTGTCAGCAGAATAAGATAAAAGTTAGTGATACAATTATGGTTAATGCAATCAACCAACGGAAGGTTAAGGTCGAATGGATAGTGGCTGAGCAGCAGAATATTGACCATTATGAAATACAAAGAGCAATTGGAAATGCAAACTTCAAAAGAGTTTCTTCAGTACAAGTTTCAGAAGATTCGGTATATTCTTTTCTGGAAGATATTCAGCCCGGAATAACCTATCAATATCGTTTGGTAATTTTTGCTAAAGCGGGCGGGATATGTTATTCAGACCCACGCAGTATAAAGCTTATTGATAGCAAGCCTTTTACCATTTATCCAAATCCATCCAATGGTAAAATATGGGTTTCATTAAATGGATATATTGGCAATGCGAATTTTAAAATTACCAATTCTACCGGACAGCCTGTTTTTAATCAAGAAATATTAAGCCTCTATAATCCAACAACAATAAACATTTCAGGTAATCCGAAAGGCATTTACTTTCTTACAATTGCAAAGAAAGAAGGCACAAGTACTCAAAAATTTATATTGGAGTAAACGATCAGAATTATACTGAATCTGGTTACCACGAAAAATATATTTCATTGATTGAAAACATACTAATTATCATAGGCTACTCAGTAATTCCGCGAAGAAGTTCTTAACTCTAAATCATTAATCAGTAAATTAAGAATATTAATACGAAGGGGATTTTTAAATCGTTTTTAAAATTAAAATCAGGGTGGAATACTAAAGGCGTCAATGCTTTTACAACTTCCATCCATAAATACTAATTTTAATGATTCTAAAAATCCGAACTGATTGAATTCCGCGAGAATATATTTTGTTTTCATTTTATTGTTGCTGCTGCATGATGGCTTTTCACAACTTAACCCTGCACCAAAATCCAATCTCAGGAAAAAATTTATTTCCACTAAAATAAATCCTGTTCAGTTTGACAGCAGCAGCATAGTTCCTAATACCATTATTATCGCCGGATTAGATACAAGTGACTACGCCATTGATTATGTGAATGCACTGATCTCCTGGAAAAAGGCAACGATACCTGATAGTGTTTTCATTACCTATCGTACTTTTCCTTATAAATTAAGTGCTATAGCGAGGCATTATAATTATGATAGTATTCGCTTCAATTTTGCAACAGAGAAGCCTTTTATTTTTAAAGGAAATCAGCCGCAAAACAAGATCATAGATTTTGGCAACATTAATTACAATGGAAGCTTTGGACGTGGCATTTCGTTTGGCAATAACCAGGATGCTGTAGTGAACTCAACATTAAACCTTCAATTAAATGGCTACATAGGAGATAGCCTGGAACTCACCGCTGCTATAAGCGATAATAATATTCCCATTCAGCCGGAAGGCAACACACAGGACATCCGTGATTTTGACAGGATATTTATGCAAATAAAAAAGCATGGCTGGCAGGCGAACTTTGGGGATATTGATATAAGGCAAAGCCAGAACTATTTTCTCAATTTTTATAAACGTTTGCAGGGCGCATCTTTTATTACTGATAATAAAATAGGCAGGCATACTACCAATTCATTTCTTGTAAGTGGCGCTATCGCAAAAGGGAAATTTATCCGGAACGTAATCACACCGATTGAAGGAAACCAGGGACCATACCGGTTGTCAGGAGCCAACAACGAATTATATTTTACGGTACTTGCCGGTACAGAAAGGGTGTTTATTGACGGGCAAATGCTCACAAGAGGAGAGGACCAGGACTATATAATAAACTACAACACGGCGGAGCTAACGTTTACGTCTAAACGATTAATTACGAAGGACAGCCGGATACAGATAGAATTTGAATATTCTGACCGCAACTTTTTGAACTCACTCTTATACGCAAACGATGAGATAAATGTAAACAACAAACTCCGGCTTAGCATTGGCGCTTATTCAAACACCGATGCAAAAAACACCTCGATAAATCAAACACTTGATGTTGCACAAAAACAATTTCTTTCGCAGATAGGAAATAATATAGACAGCGCCCGCTACCCAAATGCAGTTAGGGATACTTTTTCGGTAGATAAAATTTTATATCAAAAAACAGATACAACCTATAATGGAATTACAGATTCCATCTATGTTTACTCTACCACGAAAGGCGATCAGCTTTATAATCTTTCTTTTACAGATGTTGGTTTTCAAAAAGGAAATTATACGATAGTATCGGGCAACGCGAATGGCCGTGTATTTATGTGGGTGCAACCTGTAAATGGCGTACCACAAGGCGATTGGGAGCCAGTCATACTTTTAGTAACACCTAAAAAGCAACAGATAATTACCGCTGCCGCGCAATATTTCATTAATGAAAAATCGTTTATAAAAGCAGAAATGGCATTGAGTAATTATGATGTAAATACCTTTTCTTCAAAAGACAAACAAGATGATAATGGTGTCGCCGGAAAGCTGGAATATGTAATGCAAAAAGACGTTTTAAAAAATGTAAAGGAAGGTTTGACGTTACAGACTTCATTGGGCTACGAATTTGTGGAAGATCGTTTTAAGCCGGTTGAAAGATTAAGGAATGTCGAATTCAACAGGGATTGGGCGTTGCCGTTTGATGCGCCGGCTGCTACAGAACATCTGATCACTGCGTCAGCAACGATCAATGATAAACAAAATAATTTTTTTAGATATGGATTTACCAATTATATCCGAAGTGATAATTACAATGGAATACGCAACTCTATAGAGCATGCAATGGACATAAAAGGCTGGAAGCTGAACGATAAATTTTATATCACCAATATAAACAGCGATCTACAGAAAGGCTCATTTGTGAGACCATCAATAGATGTGTCAAGAATTTTTCCGGCTTTTAGAAATCTAAAGATTGGGGGTGGTTATTCAGGTGAACATAACAAGCAACTCGATAAAATAAATGATACCTTAAATACGCAGAGCTTCGCCTTCGATCTTTGGCAGGTGTACATTAAATCGCAGGAAACAAAACTTAATCGCTGGGGCATTACCTATTTTACACGAAGTGATAAATATCCTTTTCAAAAAAACCTGGTGAGTGGAGACAGGAGCCAGAATATAAGTGTGATAACAGAGTTATTAAAAAACGAACATCACCAGTTTAAATTCAACGCCACTTACCGTAAATTAAATGTGATCAACCAGGGAGTGACGACGCAAAAAAGTGATGAGAGTTTACTTGGCAGAATTGAATATGCAGTGAATGAATGGAAAGGTTTTGTAAATGGAAGTTTTTTGTATGAGGTAGGATCAGGCCAGGAACAAAAAAGGGAATATACTTACATTGAAGTACCCGCCGGGCAAGGCTATTATACCTGGAATGATTATAACAATGATGGCATTCCTGAACTGAATGAATTTGAGATAGCTATTTACGAAGATCAAAAAAAATGGGTGAGGGTCTTTACGCCAACCAACCAATATGTAAAAGCAAATTATGTACAGTTTAATTACAGCCTCGCTCTTAATCCTGCGTCAATCATTAATCCCGCTAATGCCAAAAAGCTTGTAAAGTTTCTAGGGAAATTTAGTACGGCTTCTGCTTTACAGATAAATAAAAAAGACGTTTCCAATGGCTCGTTTGAATTTAATCCTTTCAGTCAGAAATTAGTGGATACCACGCTGATTACTTTAAATTCTTTTTTATCCAACTCTATTTATTTTAATCGCACAAGTGTAAAGTGGGGCCTTGATCTTACACATCGGCTAAACAACAGCAAGTCTTTATTAAATTATGGATTTGAAGGACATAAGCTGAGGGATCTAACGCTTAAAGGACGTTGGAATCTTAACCGATCCATCGCAACTTCTTTTACCAATAAGTTTGTAAGAAATGAATTGAACACTCCTTCATTCGCTAACCGGAATTACAAGATAGACGAAGTTTCGTCGGAGCCTTCTGTTAGTTATATCTACCGCAGCGATTTTCGTGTAAGCCTTATTTATACCTATGATGTTCGCAAGAATACCATACAGCTAATGGAACAGGCAATCAATAATGCTATAGCTGCTGAGGTAAGATATAATGTACTTTCAGCAGGTACGTTGAGCGGACGATTTTCTTACAATAATATTGATTACAAAGGTGGTGGCGGAAGTGCAAATAGCACCGTTGGCTATATTATTTTGGACGGGCTTTTACCAGGTAAAAATTATTTGTGGAATGTAGAACTCACAAAAAGGATTGCCGGCAATATTGAAGTAAACCTGCAATACGAAGGCAGAAAGCCCGGCGATGCTAAGACGGTTCACACAGGGCGAGCAAGCGTGAGAGCGATATTGTAGAAGCCCCCGTCCCCCGAAGGGGGAACTTAGATCAGATGCTTTTACTTGCGATGGATGTGATTAAGATGAAATGAATTTGCCCCTTTCTTGGATTAAAAAAAAGCAATATGCCTGTTCTTTGAATTAAAAAAAAGACTGCCACCCTTCCCTTCGGGAAGGGCTTTAGTAGGGACTTGTGCCGTTGCAATGGTATGTGGGATGGGCTTTTTTAATCACTCAATCCCGCCATTATATTTATCGTAAGAGCAATCATAACGGTATTGAAAATGAAAGATAAAATGCTGTGAAGCAATGACAACCTTCTAAGCCTTTTCGAAGTAATATCCACATCAGATACCTGGAAGGTCATACCGAGCACAAATGAATAATAAGCAAAATCTATATAATCAGGTTTGTCCTCTTCCGGAAATTTAAGACCTCCTGCATGTGTACTTGAGTCTTCTTCATCATCCCCATAAAAAATGTGAGCATAGCGAAAAGTAAAAATTGTATGTACGAGAAACCAGGCGAAAAGCATACCGCCAATAGCGACTGTTAAATGTAATGCTTCTGAATTTTTAAATTTTTCTTTTGAAACTATAAGAAGTAGCACAGCCAGGAAGCCTGCAAAAGTAGATAGCAAAACAGTTACGAAAATAAGCACCCTGCTTGAGTCCTGTACTTTTGCCTGTTCTCTTATTTGCCGGGAACCTGTAATCGAAAAAGTTATCCAGCTCATGATAATCATACCCAAACTGAAAGTATCCCATCCAATCATTATGTGGGTGAGGCCATCAAGCTTTTGAATATTTACAATAAAATACACAACGACAGCAATAGCGACGCAGATTAATAATTTATGTACTGAATGTAGTCTCTCGAATAAAGGCTGTTGTGATTCGCTTTTTTTGCGTGGCATGCAAACTTGTGGAATAGTTGATGAAGCTGTAAGTTAAAACTAATGCTGTGTTAACTAAATTTTGTTTCAATATTTATTGCACGAATAAAAAATCGAATTACACGGATTATGTTAGCATTCATAATCCGCGTAGTTCTAAAAAACCTGTGTATCGTGATGAAGTTATTAACGTTTGTGCATTTTAGTATCGCCGAATTGATAGAAAAGGCCAAGCTGGAAAACGTTGCTTTGAATGGTTGGACCATTTTCGGTATCATTAATATCACTCAATCCAAAAACATATCGCATGTCGAATCCTACGCCTGTTGCTGTTAAGTAGCCAACACCTAAAGGAATGGAAAACGCCGTCGACTTAAAGCTTTTATTATCTGCGCTTACATCGCCGACTTTTGTTTTTGCTTTTATTAAAAATCCAATCTGCGGGCCGCCTTCCAACCTGAAACCATTATGAACAAAGTATTGCAGCAATACCGGCACATTTATGTAACTCAAATTTGTAGTTGCTTTATTATTATTTCCTATCAACGTTTGTTTAGCCCCTTCCAATGAATAAATAACTTCTGGTTGTATAGCCCATAAGTTTGATGCATGAATATGAGCTAATCCGCCAATATGAAACCCAACTTTGCTGTCGGTAGTGTTATTGTCATTGAAATGAAGAGAAGATATATTTATACCACCCTTTACTCCAAAATAGGTTTCCTGGGCTGCGGCTGTAAATATTAAAAAGAGTAATGAAACAAAAAAAACTGTCTTTTTCATAATTAATTTTTTGTACTGATTAAAATGGGTTTTAGTTATTCCCTGCCGTTGTCAAAAGTCATACCCGTTTTTTTATAACTGCCTAAGTGTCTATCTTCGCACACGAAATTTGTTCACCATGCAAGTGTCCTTTCCGAAAATTTTTCGGGTTAAAATTTCATCAACCATGGCAGTATTACATAACAGAGTTTCTCAAAAGGAATTAAAAGAACAGTTATATAAGGAAACCGAACCCCGCACTACCTTATCATTTTACAGGTACATACATATTGATAATCCTCCTGCATTTCGTGACGAACTTTATAAAAAATTTAATGACCTAAAAGTTTATGGCCGCATTTATGTGGCTGAAGAGGGCATTAATGCGCAGGTAAGTGTGCCTTCTTCGAACTTCGAATCATTTAAAAATACTTTAAATGAAACGCCGGGTTTAGAAGATTTGCGTTTAAATATCGCTGTGGATGATGATGGCAAAAGCTTTTGGGTTTTGAAAATAAAAGTAAGGGACAAAATTGTAGCAGATGGTATTACAGAAGCAGCGTTTGATATGAGCAAAAAAGGAAATTATGTAGATGCCGCTTCCTTCAATTCTTTAACTGCTGATCCTGAAACAGTCGTAGTAGATATGCGAAATCATTATGAGTATGAAGTCGGGCATTTTGAAAATGCATTGGAAATACCTTCAGATACATTTAGAGAACAACTACCCATGGCCGTGAGTATGCTGGAAGATAAAAAAGATAAGAACATTATCATGTATTGCACCGGTGGCATACGCTGCGAGAAAGCAAGCGCCTGGATGCTGCACAATGGATTTAAAAATGTATTTCATCTTGAAGGTGGCATTATACAATATGCCAATAAAGTAAAAGAAGAGAACCTCGATAATAAATTCCTTGGTAAAAATTTTGTATTCGATGGGAGGCTGGGAGAGAAGATCGGCGAAGAGATCATAAGCCGCTGCCACCAGTGTGGTGATCTTTGCGATACACATACTAACTGCGTAAATGAAGCATGCCACCTGCTTTTTATTCAATGCGAAAAATGTAAGTCTGCATATGATGGCTGTTGTTCTTCTGAATGCAAAACCATTTACAATTTACCCGAGGAAGAGCAAAAGGAAAAACGTAAAGGAGTAAAAAATGGGATGATGGTTTTTAATAAATCGAGGGAGAGGATGAAAGGGCTTGCTCGTGATGATTTGTAGAATGCAATTACACTAATGCGGAGCCATTGACTTTTATTGCTAATGTCGTCCCATTTTTAGGCTTCATCACTAATTTCAGCTATTTGATCACTAAAGTTTTTAAAAAGTGCTTTAATGCTTTTGCTTTACTTAAAAATTAAGTTATGCAAAGTCTAACGCTTAAGATATTTTTTAAAGACCTTCTTTTCCTCATAGTAGCTTTTTTTATACTTATGGTGATGTTTGTTGTGATGGTGCGATTTCCTGGCCAACTTCGGTCTGACTTATTTTTGAAAGACTTTGACCTTCAAGCATTAATTACCCTAATTTATGGTAATGTTTATTGCGTTTTATTTTATCATTTATTCTTCAAAAAACTTTTGTTACGTGCGTCTGTAAAAAAAGCCCTTAACTTCTTTTTTATACTAACAATTTGTTATTTCATTACAGACATGTTCTTTCTGAACCTGATGGGAGCCGCACTACATCAATGGGATCACATTATATGGTTTGATGTAACTTCTATATTCCGGTTCTTGCTATTCACTGTATATGCAATAGTTTATTCATTAATTAAAGGACTAACATGGCTTCGCTTGCAGAAGGTTAAAAGCGAAAAAGAAATAATAAGCGCTTCCCTATCACAACTTCGTTCGAAAATTGATCCACACTTTGTTTTTAATTCACTGAATACTGCCTATGCGTTATCAATGGAAGAAAATGCTTTTAAAACATCTGCCAGTATTGAGGACTTGTCTGGACTGTTCCGCTATTCTTTGGCAGAAAGCACAGGGGAGTATGTTCCAATTCAAAAGGAACTGGAGTTTATAGAAAAATATATTCACTTGCATAAAATAAGAATTAACGAAAGCGAGAAAATAAAAATTACCACTTCCATTTTGTGGGATAAAACGCCGGCAGACATTGTTCCGATGCTCCTGATTAATTTTATTGAAAATGCTTTTAAATATGGGATAAGCGCCAGGGAACCATCATTTATTGAGATAAACCTTTCTATTAAAAATAAAAAATTAAATTTAATAATAAAGAACTCAATGCATGTAAGGAACAATATCGGCAAGAATGGAATTGGCTTAAAAAATTCCCTTGAGCGTTTGGACCTTTTATATCATGATAAATACACTTTACAACAAAAAGAAGAGAAAACTATCCATGAAATTATCCTAAATATTAGCTTAGATTAATGATAAAAGCAATTGCCATAGATGATGAGCCATTGGCTTTGAAAGTGTTGGAAGAACATGCTGCGAAGATCAACTTTATAAACCTGGAAAAAACCTTTAGCGACCCGTTAGCAGGTTTTGATTATGTAAAGCGAGAGGCCATTTCTGTAATTTTCCTGGATATTAAAATGCACGATATCTCAGGAGTAGAATTGGCGGAACTAATGCCTGCTCATGTACGTATTATTTTTACCACCGGGTATGCTGAGTATGCTATTACCGGGTTTGAATTAAATGCAGTTGATTATCTTTTAAAACCTATTTCATTTAGCCGGTTTTTAAAGGCATGTTACAAACTAAAAAACCAAATTGATCTAAAGCAAAATGAACAGGTACTGCTGTTAAAAGAAGGCAATCAAATTGCAAGAGTAAAGACATCAGAAATTTATTATATAGAGGCAGCCGGCAACTATTTAAAATTGTTTACTTCGAACGGGATGATCTTTCACCGGCAGACGATAAAGGAATTCATTGAGTCACTTCCAGACACATTTTTCATTCGAACTCATAAAAGCTATATCGTAAATGTTGAGCATATTAGCCGCATAGAAGTTACCCACCTCACACTTGATAATCAGAAGATCCCTCTAAGTCCTAACTATAAAACTGAAGTTTGGCGTAAGTTAGGAATTCAATGAGATAAAGTGAAATGAAGTCCTGCTACCCTTAGCAATTTTTTCTAATCGAAAGAGGCCACAGTGACCCGTCCCAGCTACCCTGAGCGACTTTCAAGATGCGAGAAGCACCAGCTATCCTTAGCGAAATTTCAAATCATAAGAAGTCACTCTCTCGTATTCGATTGAACATTAGGTAATAAAAAAGCCGCTGTTTTGAATTTGTACCTATGGACATTTACTTTAGTATAGTCGGCTTCACAGACGAATTGATGCAAAGAATGATGTACTAAAGTCGCAAGGAATTTTCCCACGAAAAATAATTTTCTTTAAAGCTTTTTCAATTTTCCTTTCAGGTAGTTACTATTTGTAATAGCGGCTGTTCCCCAAGTATTGTTGAAATAAATCCAGGCTTTTTCTGGTTTAGCTTTTTTTATTTCCTTTATTTTTTGATCTAAAAAACTTTCAGCATAAGCAGATTTATATAAAACGGGTACGCCGTGTAACCTGTAATATAAGGCATGTGTGGTTTTGATGACTTCATCCGGCAGTTTCGGAAAACTTGCGCCGCTAAAAGCAATGTTCTTTTTATTCAGTTGAAGAAATACATTTTCATTCCACCAGCTTGCATCGCGAAATTCAATCACGTTAGTAAATGATGGATCAAGTATTTTCGTCAATATCATCAACATTTCCTCGGTGTACTTTATTTGCGGTGGCAGTTGAAACAGTACACAGCCGAGCTTCTCCTGCAATCCTTCATAAATGGATCCATAGAAATCTCCAAGATAATTTTCACACTCAGAAAACTTTTTATAATGCGTGATAAGCCGTGGCGCTTTTACAGAAAATTTGAAATCAACAGGGCTGCTTTCATACCATTTTTGTAAAGACTTTATCGTAGGAAAACGATAAAAGGTCACATTCAATTCAAGCGTATTAAATTGTTGGCAGTAGTATTGGAACCATTTTGATTGAGGCAGCCCCTCCGGGTAAAATACGTCTTTCCATTCTTTGTAATGAAACCCCGAGCAACCTATAAAAATTTTTGATTTCATTCTGTGTTTATATTGTTCCTTCCTGCCAGTGCATTTTGTACCATTCTGTCATTCATCTTCAAGCGTCATGCCATGTTCTGTACCAAAAGTGTAAAGCCCAATACTGCAATTCATAAGTGAGCATAATGGAGCACTTGTCATGATAAAATTTTAAACCATTTATATTAGATGGTCTTTTTATTTTTAATATTGTCGTTTAAAAAATTGCATGCCGTTAAGTTCCCGTAAAGAAGTTGCTGCGTTTGTACATAGGAAATTATTATTCAGGTTGCGACGGCTTGCGCTGTTTTTTGTAATTGTAACAGCTATTCTTATATACGAAATTTCAAAAAATTATATTGCCGGCATTCTTGCATTCGCTGGATTTTTTACGGGCTTCATTATCGGTTACATTGTCGCCAAAAGGATGCATAAAATTACCTGGGATAAAGAAGCGTCAAAGGTTGTTGGGAAAATGGACACATTAGGGATAATCATTTTGGTGATCTACTTTTTGTTCGCTATTACGAGAAGATGGATTTTTTCACATTGGCTGGAAGGTAATGCCCTGGGGGCTTTTGTGCTCTCCATCAGTTGCGGTGCCATCATAAGCCGGTTATGGTTTATACGGAAAAAGATTCGGAACGTGCTTAAAGAAGCAGGAAGATTGCATCCTGAGAAAACAATACCTGACTGACTTTAATTTAATTTATACAGACTGTTTTCAATTTTCGCCATCACCTCCTCATCACTCAATTCTTCAGGCTTAAATTTCTCTCTTATCAGCTTCTCGTATAGTTCAATATAACGGTCGCGGATAGTTGCAATCCATTCATCATTCATTTCAGGGACATGCTGCCCTTCCTTCCCCATGAAATTATTTGCAATAAGCCATTCCCTTACAAACTCTTTACTAAGCTGTTTTTGTTGTTCGCCTCTGGATTGTCGTTCATCAAAACCATCGGCATAAAAATACCTGGAGCTATCGGGTGTATGTATTTCATCTATTAAAATAACCTGGTCACCGAGCTTTCCAAATTCATATTTTGTGTCAACCAATATTAGCCCTCTTTTCTTTGCAATTTCTTTGCCCCGCGCAAAAAGCTGTAAGGAATAATTTTCCAGCATCTCATAATCTTCTTTTGAAACTATTTCCCTTTCAATGATTTCCTCTTTGCTTATATCTTCATCATGGCCTTCTTCTGCTTTTGTAGATGGCGTAATAATGGGTTCAGGGAAATAGTCATTTTCGTGTAGCCCTTCCGGTAATGCTACACCACATAACATTCTTTGCCCTGATAAGTAAGTGCGCCACGCATGCCCAGTGAGATTTCCGCGAACCACCATTTCTACTTTAAAAGGTTCACACTTCAACCCGATAGAAACATTGGGAGCAGGCGTATCCAACAGCCAGTTCGGGCAAATATCTTTTGTAGCATTAAGCATCCACGCAGCTACCTGGTTCAGTACCTGTCCTTTAAAGAGTATCGGTTTTGGAAGAATAACATCAAAGGCAGAGATGCGATTGCTGGCGATCATTACAAGCCATTTATCTTTAATTGTATAAACATCCCTTACTTTTCCTTTATAGAAATTTGTTTGTCCCGGTAGTAAATATTTTTCCATTTTGCTAAATTAAAACTGATTTATGCGAACGCAAACTTCACGCTTTTGAAGATATAAACATTCGCATATTTTGGTGTAGAAAAATATTTTCTTTATCAACCTTACAATGCTTATTTTGCCCTCGAATTCTAAACCTAAAAACATTGCTATGAGAAAAAACTTTAGATTTTTTACTCTTTTGATTTTAGCAAATATATTTTCAATAGTTGCTCTTGCTCAAACCAAAACTATTTCCGGGAACGTAAAAAACAGCAACACGGGTGATGGCGTTCCTGCTGTATCTGTCACTATAAAAAATGGGACCGCCGGAACTTATACAGATGAAAAGGGAAATTTTAAATTAAATTCTGAATCACCTTTGCCGCTTACTTTGCTTGTTTCCTCAATTGGCTATGAATTGAAAGAAGTGCCTGTGTCAAATACTTCAACATTTGTAGATATATCGCTTACGCCAGCAAGCACTCTCGGCCAGGAGGTTGTTGTTTCTGCTACACGCACCCCTTCAAGAATTTTAGAGTCGCCGGTAACTATCGAAAGAATCAGCGCGGCTAATATTCGTAATACTGCCGCGGTTTCTTATTACGATATGATAGGTAAATTAAAAGGAGTGGATGTGGTTTCTTCTTCGCTTACTTTTTCTACGCCTAGTACCAGGGGGTTTAATGGAAGCGGTAATCTTCGTTTCAACCAGATTGTAGATGGCATGGATAACCAGGCGCCGGGATTAAATTTTTCTGTAGGAAGTGTAATAGGATTAACAGAGCTCGATGTAGAAAGTGTGGAACTGTTACCTGGAGCCTCTTCCGCGCTATATGGCCCCGGAGGGCAAAATGGTGCGTTGATAATAAACAGTAAAGATCCTTTTAAATACCAAGGACTTTCCTTCCAGGTAAAAACAGGTATTATGCATGTTGACTCGAGAGAGAGGAAACCATCACCGTACTATAATTGGTCTTTGCGCTGGGCTGAAAAAGTGAGTGATAAATTCGCCTTTAAAGTTGGCGGTGAGTTGGTGCAGGCGAAAGACTGGATAGGGGATGACTACAGAAATTACGACAGGCTCGGAACTACCGGCAGTGTGATTCCCGGTTCAAGAACTACCGATCCGAATTATGATGGTGTAAATATTTATGGGGATGAAACCACAATTGATATAAAATCTAATGTTTTAAATCCTTTGGCGCAGCAGGCGCCCTTTTATGCTCCTTATGTAAATGCTTTGCCTGCATCAATTCCTGTATCAAGAACAGGTTATTTAGAAAAAGAAATTGTAAATCCAAATACAGTAAATGTTAAGCTATCAGGCGAGGTTAGTTATAAGCTTTCACCAAAATTATCGCTTAATGCAGAAGGATATTGGGGAACGGGAAATACAGTATATACTGGTAGCGATCGGTATTCATTGTTGAATTTAAAAGTGGGACAATATAAAGTAGAGCTCGTACATACCAACTGGTTCATCAGGGGATATACCACACAGGAAAACGCTGGGGAATCTTTTAATTCCACTGTTACTGCAAGATTATTTAATGAGGCATGGAAACCAAGCGGAGGCACCACGGGCTGGTATTACCAATATTCGCTTGCCTTCTTAAGTGCAAAGCTTGCCGGGAAAACAGATATTGAAGCGCACAACGCGGCAAGAGCTATAGCGGATGTAGGCAGGCCGGTAGCAGGTTCTGCCCAGTTTAATCAAATTCTCGATAAGGTGAGAAGCATTCCTATATCGCAGGGTGGGGGTTTATTTGTTGATAAAACAAATTTATATAATGTAGAAGGCCAATACGATCTTTCACCTTATACATCTCAATTTGCAAATATTCTTATCGGGGCTAATTATAAAAGATATGTGTTGAATTCTGAGGGTACTTTATTTGCTGATTCAACGGGTAAAATTGGCATCAACGAAGTGGGCGCATACATACAGGCTTCAAAGCGGCTTATAAATAACAAGCTCAATATAATTGCATCAGCGAGGTACGATAAAAATGAAAATTTTGATGGCAGATTTACGCCAAGGGTTTCTGCCGTGATCACCGTTGCTCAAGATAATAATATAAGGCTCACTTACCAGCAGGCTTATCGCTTTGGTTCCACACAGCAGCAATATATTAATTTACGCGTAGGTGGTGGTACGGCACTTATTGGTGGGGTTCAAAGTTTCAGGACGTTTTACAAATTCAATACTAATCCTGTTTATTCCATTGATGATAATTTGTTCGCAGGAAATCCAACCGTTGCCAATCTTCCGAAGTTTAAAGCAGAGACTGTTAACTCCTTCGAGGTTGGGTACAAAGGTCTTTTGATTCAGAAAAAATTACTTATAGATCTTTACGGCTTTTATGGCATTTACAATGACTTTATCGCCCGTACACTTGTTGCACAATCAGTGAATGGCGACGCAAGTGTATTCAACAATCCGGCAACAGTGAAAGCCAACCTTAATAACCCGGCAATTACTACCACATACTCTGTTCCAACGAATGTGAATTCTGATGTAACGACTTACGGCTTTGGTATAGGCCTTACCTATTCATTGCCTGCCAACTTTGTGTTAGGCGCCAATGTTACTTCAGATCATCTTGATAAAGTACCTGCAAATTTTATTGCTGCATTCAACGCCCCGGAATACAGGGTGGGAGCCAGTTTTAGCAATACAGGTTTTGGGTATCAAAAGCGCCTTGGATTTAACTTTACTTACCGCTGGCAGGATGATGTGAATTACCAGGGTGATTTCGCCAACGGGTTAGTGCCTGCTTACCAAACGCTCGATGGACAGATTAGTTATAAATTTCCAGCTCAAAATGTACTGCTGAAATTAGGCGCTACCAATCTTTTAAATGAATACTATCGTAATGGATTTGGTAATGCCACTATCGGCGGTATATATTATGTGAGTATTGGTTACAACATATTTTAACCAATAAATTTTTATCATTATTAAAATAATTATATGAATAGCCTAATTTATAAATATAGAAAACTACCTGGCTTTTTTTCTGTCATGCTAATCCTTATGATTTTCGCTTCGTGCAATAAGGAAATCCCTGGACCTATTCCCATCGCGTATGCGCCTGCTAATAACAGCACCACCAGTATCGGGGCAGAAATTAGTTCCAATCCATCTTATAGTATTTTTAAAGCAGCTGCCACAAGAGTAGGTGCCATGGCAGGCCTTAGCGATTCAACTAAAATCTTTACCGTTTTCTTACCGGATGATAATGCATTCATAGCCTCTGGTATTTCATCTGCCGCAGTAATTGCTGCACTGCCTATCGCCACGGTTGGCGGAATAGTAAACTATGCCATTATTCCTGGTGAGCAGCTACCATCAGCCAGCACTTCCACTGCTTTTCCTAATGTGCAGTTACCAACAGCTATTACTATCGGACAGTTACCAGGTACAACAATACCTTTAAACCTTAGTACTTTTCCTTCAAAAAGAACGAATGGTTTTTGGGATAATAATATTCCTGTAGTAGCACCAGATATAAAATTTAAAAATGGAATCATCCATGTAGTTGCCGGTATTGTTGCGCCACCAAGCCAGGTTTTAAAAAGTGCTTTAAAGGCAAATCCAAATCTTACTTATTTTAATGCAGCTATTGCAAGGGCTGATAGCGGGTCAACAGGATTAAGCCGGTTTGATTCACTTTTAAATTATGCAGTCACAAACATGACCGTGCTTGCACCGAACGATGCCGCATTTCAAACATTGATATTTGGGCTTGCTTTCCAGGGTTATTTGGATTACTTGAAATCGTTGGGCGTTGTGCCTAACGCTACTGATTCAGCTATTGCATTTGCTACAGCTAACGGCGCTGTTGCAGCTGGCCCAATATTTCTAAGTACGAATAATATTACTACTGCGCAGGTAAGGGGAATTATTGCTTATCATATTTTGGCGACGCCTAATCCAAATACTGGCGCATATGAGCCAAACATTAGGGTGTTCTCTGTAAACTTTTCACCGACTCCATCTTTTGTAACAACGCTTGTAAATAGTTCGTTTGCACCACATCCCGGTATTCTCGTGAGTCCGACTTTTACAACGGTAGCGCCAAATGTTACTATTGTCACTTCTTTAAAATTTACCGGTCTTGGAACTTTTCCGCCTGGAGGTGCTCCCTTTAGCGGTGCGCCGGCTACAGCAGTTTCTTTAGATAATCATGCTGTGAATGGGGTGTATTATGTAATTGATAAAGTTTTATTACCGCAATAAAATATATTATTTTAAAAAAGAGGCGCAATGAAAGTTGTGCCTTTTTTGTTTGAAGTAAGCTATAATTATCAGTGATTTTCTTCTTTGTGGCAATTCCATAATTTATTATTTACTTAATGGCGTATATTAGCAACTCTATTAAAAGTGCCTGATAAATGAGATGTTTTTGTTATTCCATTTGCAAAAAAAAATTAAGAAATCCTCTCCGTTTAATTTCTACCCGATCTTCTTTCCTTACAATAAAAAATATTCTAAATGAACTCACGTAGAAAGTTTTTACTAAACTCTGCATCCCTTGTTGGCGGCAGCATGCTCGTGTCGGCAACAAACAATAATGCCTTCGCCATTTTTAAAAATAAAATTGCTCCAAGCGACCAATTAAATATTGGCGCCATAGGTATCAAAGGAATGGGCTTTGCAGATCTTACTGCCGCGCTAAAAGTGCCGGGCGTAAATGTAGTAGCTGTATGTGATATAGATAAAAATGTGATTGAAAGCCGCATGAAAGATCTTGCAAAACAAAATGTAGATACCTCGAAGATTAAAGTATATGATGACTATAAAAAATTATTAGATAATAAAGATGTGGATGCCGTGATCATCGGCACACCGGACCATTGGCATGCATTGATAATGATGGACGCATGTGCTGCGGGTAAAGATGTGTATTGCGAAAAACCAGTTGGCAATTCCATTGGTGAATGCAGGGCGATGGTTGCTGCGCAAAAAAAATATAATAAGGTAGTGCAGGCCGGGCAATGGCAGCGCAGCCAGCAACATTTTAAAGACGCGGTTGATTATGTGCAAAGTGGCGTGCTGGGTAATATACGCACGGTAAAAGTGTGGTGCTACCAGGGCTGGATGAAGCCGGGGCCTGTTGTTCCTGATACTACGCCACCTAACGGTGTTGACTATGCGATGTGGCTGGGGCCTGCACCCACGCGTCCTTTTAATTCCAGCCGCTTTCATTTTAATTTTCGCTGGTTTTGGGACTATGCAGGTGGGCTAATGACAGATTGGGGTGTGCACCTTCTTGATTATGGATTGCTCGGCATGAAATCGCCAATTCCAAAATCTATTTCTGCCCTCGGCGGCCGCTTTGCATATCCTGATTTATATGAAGAAACACCTGATACACTTACCACACTTTATGAATTTGATGGTTTTAATATGGTATGGGATTCCGCTATGGGTATTGATAATGGGCCTTACAACCGCGATCATGGCATCGCCTATATTGGCAACAATGGCACATTGATTCTAAATCGCGGAGGATGGGAAGTAATAGAAGAGAAACAAAGTAAAAGTAAAGTGAGTAAGCCCTTTGTTGCATCTTCAGATAATGGATTGGACAAGCATTGGGAAAATTTTGTAAGCGTGGTGAAGTCGAGAAAAATGGAAGACCTGCATTGCCCGATACAGGCAGGCGCACATGTAGCCACCGTTGCGCAAATGGGGAATATCGCTTATCGCAGTGGAAAAAAATTAAATTGGGACGCCACAAAAGAGCGTTTTACTGATGATGCAATAAATAAAAAATACATGATGAAGGAGTACCACAATGGATATAAATTACCCAAAGTCTGATTATCAATTTCTAAAAATAAAATACATAATGAAAAACATTTTTTTATTTTCGGCAGCCTTACTCTTTTCTTTCGTTGGATCAGCGCAACACAACGATTCGCTTACAAAAGTAATGCAGGCCTCGCCTGTACAAATGACAGCTGAAGAAACTGAATTTTATACGCCTGTGCCGCCAATCGTTACGCCTGCAGCCAACTATGGAGATCCGCCATCTGATGCAATTATATTGTTTGATGGAAAGAATCTCAATGAATGGGTTTCTGTAAGTGATACTACAAAGCCGGCAGGGTGGGATGTAAGTAATAATATCATAACTGTAAATAAAAAGGCAGGCGATATTGAAACAAAAAGAAAGTTTACAGATTATCAGCTTCACATAGAATTTCGCATTCCAACAAATATAACCGGCTCTGGCCAGGCTCGCGGTAACAGCGGTATTTTTTTAGCATCAGCTCATGGAGCAAGTGAATATGAGTTGCAGGTATTGGATAACTATAATAACAATACGTATGTAAACGGACAGGTGGGCAGCATTTATAAGCAATCTATCCCATTGGCAAATCCATCCCGTAAGCCAGGGGAGTGGCAAACCTACGATGTAGTGTGGACGGCCCCCCGCTTCTATGATAATGGCGAGTTGAAGTCACCGGCGCGTGTTACAGTTTTCCTTAACAATGTGCTTGTACAAAATAATTTTGCGCTGCGGGGCAGCACGCCTTATATAGGCTTGCCAAAATATATCCGTCATGGAGCGGCACCTATTAAACTACAGGCACACGGCGATAAGAGTGAGCCGATAAGTTATCGTAAGATCTGGATAAGACCTTTGTAGATAAAGGTTTCACGCAAAGGAAATTAAGAATGCAAAGACTCAAAGGAAAGCTCCTTTGAGTCTTTTTTACTTTGAGGCTCTGCATGAAATAGAAAACGCTTTCAAACTTTTATTTTCTTCCATCTTCCTTTTTTAAACAAAACAACACTGGTAATAGTAATACATGCTTCTGTTATTACTATAGAAAAGAATACACCTTTTGGCCCCCAATGCATTACTAATGCTAAGAAGTAAGCCATTGGTATCTGGAATATCCAGAACCAGAAAAGATTTACCCAAGTAGGCGTGCGACTATCTCCTGCTCCATTAAAGGCATTCATCATCACCATACCTACTCCGTAAAAAATATAGCCCAGGCTCACTATACGCAAGGCCAATACTGCAACATCAACTACCGCAGGCTCTGTAGTGATAATGCGAACAAAAAATTCAGCACAAAAAAGAAACAGCGCGGAAACGAAAGCCATAAAGATGGCGTTATACTTTGCTGTTTTCCAAACTGATTGTTCTGCACGCTCTGGTTGCCCGGCGCCAAGATTTTGACCAACCAACGTTGCTGCGGCATTGCTTAAACCAAAGGCTGGCAAAATAAAAAATACAATCCATCTTATAGCGATGGTGTAACCTGCAACAGCATTACTTCCAAAATCTGTCATTATCCTCGCCATGGCAATCCAACTGGCAGAGCCAATTATAAATTGTAATGCTGCAGTGGAAGCTACATTCAAAAGATTCTTCATCACTTCTTTATTGGGTAAAAAATGATGCAGGTTTATTTTAATAATTCCTTTGCCTTTCAATAGATTCCAAAGCTGGTAACAAACGCCAATACTTCTGCCGGCAGTTGTTGCAATTGCAGCTCCATTTAAACCATAAAAGTGAATAAGCAGCGGGCATAAAATAATGTTGCAAATATTAGCAAGCCATAAACTCCGCATGGCGATTGACGCATTACCGGCTCCGCGAAAAATGCCGTTTAATAAAAAAAGCAGCATAATAATTATGTTGCCGGTAAGCATTATTCTTGTGAAAGTAAAACCGGTTTCTACAATGTCAGGAGTTGCTCCCATTAATCTCAGCACATTCTTCGGAAATAAAATTCCTACGATACTTATCAAAATTGAGATCGTTATTGCAAGCACAATTGCCTGTGCACCGGCTCTTGCTCCGCCCTCGTAATTTTTTTCACCTACACGGCGTGCTACCAAAGCAGTTGCCGCCATGCTTAAACCAAAAGCCAGTGAATATACAATGGCGAGTACAGATTCTGTAAGGCCTACAGATGCAGTCGCATTAGCACCAAGCTTCCCGACAAAAAAAATATCCACTATGGCAAATACGCTCTCCATGCACATTTCAAGTATCATTGGTATTGCAAGAAGAAATACGGCCTTACGAATGCTGCCCGTGGTGAAGTCGTGTTGTTTATTAGATAAAGCCTCTTTTATGAGGCTGACTATTCCCCATATACGCTTATTATTAGTATAAGTTGTGATCATTATTGACAATAAAATAAAAAAATGAAAAAGGTTGCAGGCATGTAATAACTGCTGCAGATAGTGTAGATAATGGGGCCTGAACTAATAGAATTCTAAGCCCCGCTTAGATTTTCATAAAAATATTTTTATACTAATAATTGATTCCTGGATAAGGCTTTCACATATAGAGATGCGAATGTAGAAATATTTTTTTTGATTTGAAATATTTTGTAAAAAATAATCAAAATATTTCCGTAACCGAATGGTTTCATTTAATTTTGAAACTGATTGGTTACATAAATTTAATACCTGATGAGAAGAGACGTGTTCCAGGCAATAGCCGACCCAACCCGGCGGGAAATAATAAATATGATCACCCGCGAATCATTGAACCTTAATTCAGTTGCTGAAAATTTTGACATCAGCAGGCCGGCAATTTCCAAGCATATTAAAATTCTTTCAGAATGTGGGTTGCTTATAATCAGGCAACAGGGCAGGGAGAGAATTTGCGAGGCGAACTTAAAGTCTCTTAAAGAAGTCTCGGAGTGGATAGGGCAGTACCGGGAGTTCTGGACGAGCAAATTAGATGCGCTGGATAATTTTTTGAAAACTTCATCTTCTTCTAAAAGGAAAACAACATCAAAAAAATCTACATTAAAAACAATAAAAAAAACAAAAGCAAAATGAAACAGGAACCATTTATAATTGAGCGTACCTACCATGCAACGCCCGAAAAAGTTTGGAAAGCTCTAACGGATAAAGATGAGATGAAAGAGTGGTATTTCAATATTGAATCATTTGAACCAAAAGTTGGTTTTGAATTTACATTTGAGGCGGGAAATGAAGACAAACGCTACAAGCATATTTGCAAAATAACTGATGTAGAGCCCGGTAAAAAATTGCGGTATAGCTGGCGCTATGAAGGAGTTGAAGGCATCTCGTTTGTAACCTTTGAATTATTTCCGGAGGGAGGTTCCACAAAAGTAAAGCTCACACATGAAGGACTTGAATCCTTTAAAACTGATCATCCTGATTTCAAAAGAGAAAGCTTTATGGGCGGATGGACATTCATCCTGGGCACCTCATTAAAGAACTACATTGAAAAGTAAATGCTTAAACTTTTTGAGTTGTGCAGTGCCGGGTCCGATAACAGTAATGCCTAACCGAAAATTTTTCTTTATTCGGGAGAACTTACCGAAAATATTGAGGATGCTGAACCGGACACGCCGGACCGCGAAATGCCCTGGATATATATCATGTATTTTCCGGGAAGATCAGAGGTAAAAAATTGCACCTCTTGATCAGCGCCCGCAGCTACTTTGATATTAGGAGACCAAAGTAAAACATTCCTGAAATCCGGAAGGTGATTTGCAATTTGTGCTTCGTTGTTATAAACAGGTGAATAAAATTCCCGTTCCTGCTGAAGGCCATTATAGTCAATAACCAAAGCATGTGACCCTACATCATAACCTGCCATATCGCCATTATAACTTCTCCAGTTCAATATTCCATTGAAAAAAGATCCGCCCAGGAAATACTTATAATTTACTACTTCAAGGGTGTGTAATTTAAGGGCGCTTACCGTCATGAATTTATTGCGATCAAACACAGGCACACCATCCAGCATTATCAAGGGATCGGTTTTTAAAGTACTATTGTTAGCAAAATCATATAAGATAAAATGAAAATCGCCTTCTCTTTTTCTCACATCAACAAGTGTTACATATTCCCTTAACACTTCTTCGATCGTTGTGAAACGCGTATAATTGTCCAGGTCATATTTTGCATCTGGTTTTATATAAAATACAGAGGTGTCGGTTACAGGTATGTTGAAATGTTTTAAATTTTTTCCTACGTAAATATTTTGCACCTGCGTGCTTATACTCTGCTCACGCAGCGCATTTATTTTTTCATTTTTTATATTTAATAACGGATAGGCCGTACCTGAAAAATCTTTACTAAATGGATCGGTGATATTTATTTTATAAATGCTATCACGGATTGTATTAGGCTGAAGTATAATTTCAGACGAGCCGTAAAAGTTTTTTAATTCAAACTTTATTTCTCCTGTACTATCACTCAATGATGTATTGAAAGCATTTTGAAAACCGGGAGCTGAAATATAAGTTTCTACTCCCGGCGCAGGATTTCCTGTTATTGTATTAATAATATTTGCGCTGATAATCGGCCCGTTATATTCCGGTATATAACCAAAATATTGCACTTTGTTTTGCCAAATATCTTCCCACTTAAATCTTCGCCATCCATTGGTGAGCATCACATTGTCAAGCGCAGCATAGGTTTCCAAATTGCTATCTAAAAAATAGTAAGATGGATTTTCTATATAACCCTTCAAATCGGATGTGAGCAACAGGTATGTATTGATATCAGCATCAGGCTTTGATTGTAATGAGTCCAAACGTATCACCGCCATAGAAAGGCTTGCAGTATCATTTTGCAGTTCATTTTTATTCAAGTGAACCTGTACCTGCACTTTTTTTCTCTTGGCATATTCCTGTTGATTTGTATTTAAAGAAATATTCAATAACTGTGATGGCCTTTTAAAATACAATCTTTCACACACCGGCTGTCTTTGGTTATTAAAAATTGTTATGTGCGAAATGCCATCACCCAGCATTGATTTGCTTATACTAAAAACTGCTTTCCCATTTTCCATGGAACCTTCTTTCGCAACCTTTATTATTTCCCTTGTATGTATAAATATGTACAACGTTTGCTGAGATAAAATATCAGATTGAATACTAATATCTACTTTATCGCCTTCATCAGAAAGTCTCATCACATAGCCGCTATTGTAGGCTTTGGGAAAATTTATTATTTCACTATAGCCGGAATCTGTTTTTATTAATGCCCTGTAATTATGATTAGGTAACGGTGTAAATGACAACGTACCCATGCCGGCATGTTGTGGTTTAAAAACAAATGCGGTATCCGAATTGTCAAGCAAAAAGCCATTGAAATTGATTCCCTTTCCATATTGATCGGTTGCCTTAAAGGCGATAACACTTTTCAGGTTATTTACAAGGTTTCCTCCCTCAGGAAAAAATTGAATATCAAATTTATTTGCCGGTTTGGAGGCTGGCATATTCAATCTTCTCTGCGCGTTGATAATAGTAATATTTTTTTCAAAAAAAGTTTCGGCGCCAAAATTTTTCATCCAGTTAGTGTAGGCCCTTAGTTTATAATTGCCAGAGGCAAGAGATGCAGGTAAATAAAACGAACCATTTCCTTCCGCGTTATTCAAGGCGATTTTAGCCTGCAATAAATGGCTATGTGATGAATCGAATATTTCAACATAAGCAACCTTGCTTACATCAAGTGGCTTGTGCGTGGAGGCATCAACATCATATATTTTCAGCCAAAGTATTTCGCCTGTTACATAAAAATTTTTATCAGTATTTACAAAAAGTTTTTCTTTAAGTAGACCTTGATGATAATTGTTGAAGATTGATGAAATAGCATTCACATCATCCTGGCACCACGCAGCATTTGATGCAAACTGGAAGAAGGTAATTGTGATACAAGTAAGGAATTTCAGGAAATTTATTTTTTTCAAAATGCTGCTTATACTTTTATTTATCGCTTAATTTCTTTATAAGGTTTAATAGATACTATGGCCAAAATGAAGGCCTTACATTCGTTCCTTTTAAGGTACAGTCTACGCAACTTGGTGAGGCGGCACCGAATTGGATAATTTGCAAATTCATAGTTTTACTGGGTGTTGTTGGAGTCAGGCTTAGGCCGTACTTCATTATCGAATCGGCATTATTGTCTATAATTATTTCCGAACAAAAGGGATTATAACCCCACCCTGGTACTTCATTGTTTCTTATAAAAATTCTCATATTCATTTCCTCTGAAACACCGATGAACCCTATCACTGGTTCTTTCGGATCAGAAACACAATGAATATTGCCTTTTAATTCAGAAGGTTGCGCGTCAAAAATAGAACCCAACTGCTCGGTGTTCTTTTTAATTTTTTCAAAAAATAAATAAGCTTCGTGGCTTAGCGCATATTGCTTTATTTTAATACTATATAATACACTCAGCTTTTCTGCTGCATGCTCAATATAATTCAATGGCTGGTGAATTACATCCGCAGTAAGCTTTTCTGAAGAGCCAATATTTGTAGATTTGGAACTGTTCGATACCCAGCATCTGTAAATAGTCGTGTCAGGAGCTTGCGTCAGCGGATATCTGTAATCAACTTTCTCTATCATATTTGTCGCAGGATCACGTATATATTTAAGATTTGATAAAAAGCTCGAACGAATCTCCCATGTTTCTTCATAATTCCATTTATAATACCGGGTATTGTTTTGGGCATCGTGTGTATCTATAAAAATTCGCAGTCCACCGTTCTCCCTTTGAAATGTAATACTATCAATCGGTGGCGTGTGCTTTACGCTTTCAAAATCTGAAATATATTCTTTATTGTTTCGGGTGATAATATGTATCCTGTATTTTTCATTAGCATTTAAATTTAAGGAACCGGCAGAAGTGTAACTACCATTTATATTTTCATTAAGAGGAAACGTTTCATTGTTTTCGCCTTCAACAGTTACCGATGCATTTGTTTCATAAATAATATTTACTGAATCTACAAGTTTCACGGAACGGCTAAGGCTGATAGCTGTAGGATCATTGCCGCTACCGATAAAGCCTTCCACCACAAGGTATCCCGTTGATGGAGAGTGCAGGTCTGTATTAAATTTTTCTTTACAGGCAAATGCTATAAAGAAGAAAATAATATAAAGAAATAATTTTTTCATCGATACACTTTAAAACTTAATATTAAAATTGATGAATGGAATAGGGCTGCCAAAAATAGAAAGCTTGTAACCATTTACAATTCCATTTTCAGAAACAAAATAAACTGAGTATGGATTTTTTCTACCGGTAAGATTATAGACACCAACCGTCCACGAGTTATGTGCTTTTTGATGAATCTTGTGGTTGCCGTCAAGGTTCATAGAAAAGTCTGTTCTGAAATAATCTGGTATTCTGTAAGAGTTCCTGTCAGCGTATAAAGTACGGTAAGCATTATCATAAAAAAACCTGCCGATGGGCACCGTTATTGGCCTTCCGGTGCTGTAGGTTGCATTTAATGAAAAACTGAAACGATGATTAATCCTGTAATTACTTATGAAAGTGACATCATGTGGTTTATCATAATTGGCAGGGTAATACCTGCCACCGTTTATTATCTCTCCTGCATTGGCGTCATCCATTTTTAATAAAGTTCTCGAGTAGGTATAGCTAATCCAGCCATTTATTTTGCCAGTAAGTTTTTTTATTTGTAACTCTATGCCATACGCCTTTCCTTTGGTATTAATTACATCTGTCTCAATGTGGTGATTCAAAACCAGGACTGCTCCACTCTTGTAATCGAGATAATCTTTTATTTTTTTATAGTACACTTCTACAGAAGTTTCTATTGTGTTTGATTTTAAATTTTTATAAAATCCAAGTGAAAGTTGTTGGCCAAATTGCGGCTTAATATTAGGATCGCTCAGTTTCCATATATCTGTCGGCGCTACAGACGAAGTGTTTGAAAGTTGGTGAATGTATTGGCGCTGCGTGTTGTAAGCGGCCTTAATTGAAAAATCTCCACTGAACGCATAACGTGTGGAGACGCGAATTTCAGGGCCTGAATATGTTTTTACAAATTTATTTTTTGCATACACATTTGTAGCTATAATATTATCTTCTGTTTTTGGCACTCCGGTGGGATATACATTAAAAGCACCTGGCCCAAGCACATTAAACATTGAATATCGTATTCCTGTTTCTATTGCCAGGGCAGAGGTGATGTTGTATTTATCGCTCACATACAAAGCGCTTTCCAGCCCCTGCTCTGCTTCCACTTTATCCCGGGCCACCAAAGATTCTTTTCCAACCGGATCATAATTACCGGGATCAAGCTTATACAAAATACTGCTTAAGCCAAACTCAATAGAATGTTTGGTATTTACAAAATAATTGAAGTTGGTTTTAAAGTTCAACTGGTTAATATCGAAACCTAACTTGTAAGCATTTATTGGATTGGAAACACTTGAAATTTTGTATTGATAATTATCATAGCCGGTGCTTACTAAAAAATATAACCTGTTATTAAAAATGTGTTTCCATTTTAGTGAAATATTATTATTCCCATAGTTATAAGAAGTATCGCTGTTAAGATTGAAATTGTCTTTGCTCAAATAAGCAGTGAGAAATAAAGAATTTTTTTTATCAATTTCATGATTCACATTTATATTAAAATCATAAAAGCCGGCCTTGCTATTTTTATATTGGTTGGGCAAAAGATTCAGCAGCCATCTCGCATACGTTGTCCTGGCGCCGATTATGAAAGATGATTTGTCTTTAATCAATGGCCCTTCTAAAGTGAGGCGGCTTGTAAGCAAGCCTATTCCGGCGGTGCCGCTGATATTTTTTTTGTCACCTTCTCTTGTATTTATTTCAAGAACTGATGATAAACGGCCGCCATATTTTGCGGGCACACTACTCTTATATAGTTCCACATTTTTTATTACTTCAGGATTAAATGCGGAGAATAATCCAAAAAAATGGGAAGGATTGTAGATAGTGGCTTCATTAAACAGTATAAGATTCTGATCAGTTGATCCGCCACGCACATTGAGTCCTGTGCTTGCTTCCCCAACCGATTTAACCCCCGGTAAAGTCAGCACAACCTTTAGCACATCTGCTTCGCCAAACACCACCGGCACCTGCTTGATTGTTTTTATATCCAGGATCTGTGTACCCATTTGCAGGCTTCTTATATTGCCCGCTTTCTCTGCCGAGACAACTACTCTTTTTAAAGAAATAATTTGCCCCTGCATTTCAATATTAAACTTGCCATCTCCGTAAACATTTATTTCCCGTTTTAAGTCCTTCATTCCTGTGCTTTGTATTGAAAGAGTGTGCGGCCCTTTGGGAAGTGAGATCGTGTAATATCCATACTGATCTGTAGTTACGCCGGTATTTGTATTTTCCACGTGCACTGATGCGCCTATTACCGGCTCTCCTGTTTTATTATCAGATACAAAACCCGTAACAGTATTTTCACCGGCTTTGTTAGTGTAACTTTCTTCGCCAATAATAAATCGCTTGTTCTGCTGTTTTAAATTTTGACTATTATCAATTATAGCATAATCATCAAAGCTGCTGTCAGAAAGGGATTCCGGTACATTGCTTTTTTGAGCATTTAAAAAATTGGGTGGAAGGCCGGTGTGTACCACCTGCCCTTTACTCACAAAAACATTTTTTTCATCGATAGCAAAACCTATACTGGAGTTTGCAAATGCTAATGTGAGTATTTCTGTTAAAGGTTTTTTATTCACTGAAATATTAACCGTTGAAGAATCTAACTGGGTGGCATCGAAGTAAAAATGAAAATGGGTTTGTTGCTCTAACGCTAGTAAAAATTGTTCCGCAGAAATGTTTTTAAACTGGCCGCTTATTACAGGCTCTGCTATATTCTGAGCATTCGCACCATAATGTGCAGATAAAAAATAGCAAGCAAGACATAGATATCGCAGGAGTTTAACAGGCATTTTTATTAATTAACTTCTTTTGTTTTGTTATTATTAAGGGTATCATAGTAAGCCGCAATTTTTATAAGTGAAGCGCCATCCAATCTTCTTGCGTTTAATTTATTCTTCTTCATAAATTGAATCATCTCTTTTTTCTTATCTGCCAACACATTTTTTAGTTCTTTACTGTTCTTAATTAAATGATAGTTGCCATCTTTATTAATAAAGTATTCGTTTGATTCAGCTACCTTGTAATTGACTTCTGTAGTGCTGTATATCTCCTCTAATTTTTTTGAAACTTTATTATAAACAGATGTATTACCACTATACAATACCTCATAAAATCCAGGTCGAAGAGATGAATTCTTAACAATATCTGCAGTGAGATTTAAAAATGTGTGGCGGTAGATGGTGAACCAGCCGATCTTTTCAGTATTCAGTTTGATGAGATAAATTCTCGCAGGGTCGCTTACTATTAATTCTCCTTTCACTTCATCATACAACATTCTCACATTGCGAAACAAAATATTGTTGTAAAAAACAACGCCTGTATCAAATTTATTTGAAATAAAAAATGGATCTCCTTCATTAAAATGAAGCGGATAATACGCATTATATGCATATTCCCGCCCATTGTACAGGCTTGTTTCAGGCGATAAAGATTGGTGGTATAATTTTAATGCATTGGAGATTGAATAGCTTTCAACTGAAGTGTCGGCTAATGTATTTTGAGAAAAACCCCGGGTAGAACTTAAAAGAAATGCGGACCACAAAAAAACTTTAAACGTAGCAAAACTCATGGGCAAATAGTAAAATTTGGATTGGCTAATTTAACTGAATAAATTCGGGATTAAACAATTGTTGAAATAATTTAAGTTACCGTGTTCTTCATGAAGTTGCCAATGAAAAGTAGTTAAAGTCCTTAAACTAAAAATCGGCAAGCAATTTAGTGACACACTTTTTATTCTTATTTATTCTTACATTTAACCTCTGCGATTGCTGATATTGAAAATCAGAAAATTAATCATGCACTTAACACCAAGAGAAACAGAAAAGCTTTTATTATTTCTTGCAGGAGAACTAGCGGAGAAGCGCAAGGCACGCGGATTAAGGCTCAATTATCCTGAGTCCATAGCGCTTATAAGCAGCCGCCTGCAGGAGGCAGCACGTGACGGAAGAACGGTCGCTGATTTAATGCATTATGGAGCAACCATCCTCACACGGGAAGATGTAATGGAAGGGATTCCTGAAATGATACATGAAGTGCAGATTGAAGCCACTTTCCCGGATGGAACAAAACTGGTGACAGTGCATGATCCGATAAGATAATTGTTATTTATTGCGCGAATTTATTTATTACTCGAATTATGAATTTACGAATTACACGAATTAACCAATAAACTTATTACCTAATAAACCAATAAAGCATAATGATACCAGGAGAATATTTTGTTGGGTCGAAAGATATTGAATGCAACGTTGGGCGTGTAACCGTTATTGTTATCGTGGTAAATACAGGAGATCGCCCTGTACAGGTTGGCTCACACTTTCATTTTTTTGAAGTGAACCGACAAATGGAATTTGATCGTAGTAAAGCTTTTGGAATGCGTCTCAACATCGCTGCCGGCACTGCTGTTCGCTTTGAACCGGGCGAGGAAAAAGAGGTTGAACTGGTTGCTTTTGGCGGCAGGAAAAATGTTTTCGGTTTTAATAATCTGGCAAACGGCAACATTGACAATGATGCCAATAAAGACGAGGCCTTGAAGAAATTATCTTTATTGAAGTTTAAAAATAAAACGCCATGAGCCTTCACATCAACAGGATAAAATATGCCAATATGTATGGTCCGACTGTGGGCGATAAAGTGCGTCTTGGTGATACAGACCTAATTATTGAAGTAGAGAAAGATTATACAGTCTATGGCGAAGAAAATAAATTTGGCGGCGGTAAAACGATACGTGATGGAATGGCTCAATCTTCCACAGCTAAGAGAGATGAAGGTGTGCTGGATTTCGTAATTACAAGTGCATTAATAATAGATCATTGGGGCATAGTAAAAGCAGATATCGGCATAAAAGATGGCAGAATCGTTGGCGTAGGCAAAGCAGGCAACCCGGATACAATGGATGGGGTTGATGACAACATGATCATCGGCGCATCCACTGAAGTGCATGGAGGTGCGGGGCTCATTGTCACAGCCGGAGGTATTGATTCACACATACATTTTATTTGTCCGCAATTGATTGATCATGCTTTGTTCAGCGGTATAACCACTATGCTTGGCGGGGGCACGGGCCCCGCGGATGGAACTGCTGCTACAACAGTTACACCCGGCGCATGGAATATTCAGAAAATGCTGGAAGCGGCAGATGCATTTCCGATGAATCTTGGTTTCCTGGGAAAGGGAAATTGCGGCTCCACGGCGCCGTTAGTTGAACAGGTGGAGGCCGGCGCTATTGGCCTGAAGATACATGAAGATTGGGGGTCAACACCCGCGGTGATTGATGCAGCCTTGCAAGTGGCTGATGCGCTTGATGTGCAGGTGGCTATTCATACAGATACATTAAATGAAGCAGGCTTTTTAGAAGACACCATCAACGCGATCAATGGAAGAACGATACATACTTATCATACTGAAGGTGCAGGTGGTGGCCATGCGCCTGATATAATTAAAGCGGCGATGTATGAAAATATATTGCCATCCAGCACAAACCCCACGCGGCCTTATACGATTAATACTATTGATGAACATCTTGATATGCTGATGGTTTGCCATCATCTTGATAAGTCCGTTCCCGAAGATGTAGCCTTTGCTGACAGCCGTATTCGTCCTGAGACAATTGCTGCTGAAGATATATTGCATGACATGGGTGTATTCAGCATGATGAGCTCCGACAGCCAGGCAATGGGCCGTGTGGCAGAAGTGATAACACGTACGTGGCAAACTGCGGACAAGATGAAAAAGCAGAGGAGCTTTTTACCGGAAGATGAAAAGAATGGTAACGATAATTTCAGGGTGAAAAGATATGTGGCAAAATATACGATCAACCCGGCCATTACACATGGCATCTCTGAATATGTTGGGTCCATTGAAGCGGGTAAATTTGCTGACCTTGTTCTCTGGAAACCTTCGCTGTTTGGGGCTAAGCCTGAGATGATCATTAAGGGCGGAATGATAATAGCAAGCAAAATGGGCGATCCTAATGCGTCCATACCAACACCGCAGCCTGTAATTTACCGGCACATGTTTGGCGCTTACGGGAGAGCGTTATACAACACCTGCTTTACTTTTGTTTCACAGGTTTCTATTGACAATGGAATTGTGCCAGGTTATAATTTGCAGAAAAAAATATTGCCGGTAAAAAATTGCAGAAACATCAGCAAGAAAGATTTGATTCACAATGATAAAACGCCGCAGATAGATGTGAACCCGGAAACGTATGAAGTGAAAGTAGATGGAGAGCATATCACCTGCGAACCGTTGAGTGAAGTTGCCTTAGCGCAACGATATTTTTTATTTTGAGATTAATAATAAACAATGCTCATACAACGTAAGTTGGGTAACATACATTCTTCATCAACAAATAATCTTGTGATAGATAAGTTGATAATTGAATGGTACGAAACGGGTAAGCGCATTCTTCATAAAGAAACGGAAAGCGGTAATGCTGTCATTTTAAAATTTCTAAATGAAAATCCTGATCTTAAAGATGGAGACATCTTGTGGCAGGATCAGCATGCGGCAATTGCTATAGAGATAAAGCCCTGCGAATCTATAGTGATTACGCCGGGCAATGCGTTAGAAACCGCTTCAATTTGTTATGAAATTGGAAACAGGCATCTGCCGCTTTTTCATGAAGGAAACGAATTGTTGATTCCTTACGAAGCGCCAATACATAATTTATTAAATGCTGCCGGGTACAAATTAGCAATAGAAGAAAGAAAATTAAATAACTGCTTCAAAACAACGGTGCTGCCGCATTTGCAGGTAGCCGCCACCGATAGTTTGTTTAGCCGGGTCAATAAACTGTCAACCACCATATAACATGCATTCATTAAGCCTGCTGCATTTACTTCACTTGTGCGATTCAACTTTACCAATTGGTTCATTCTCTCACTCCGCAGGGTTGGAAACTTATGTACAGGAAAAAATTATTACCAATAAAATTGAAGCAAAAGAATTTGTTACAGAACAGCTTTCTCAAAACCTTTATTACACAGATGCAGCAATAGTTTCACTTACTTACGATGCAGCGCAAAGCCATAATTTTAATGAAATTTTATCCCTTGATGAAATTTGCAACGCTGTGAAATTACCCATGGAAATAAGAGCTGCCAGCAATAAGTTAGGCATACGGCTTTTAAAAATATTTGAAAAAAATGAAGCAGCTATTTTACCAGGAAAATACAAAGAGGCAATAACTAAAAATGATGCAAGCGGGCATTTTTGTATTGCCCTTGCTTTATTAGCCGCTGCAATGAATATTAATAAAGATGAAATGTTAGCCGGCTTTTATTACAATGCAGCAAGTGGATTCGTTACAAACGCGGTGAAGCTTATTCCTTTGGGGCAACAAGATGGACAAGAAATATTGATGTCGTTATTTCCATTGATAAAAGACCTTGCCCAAAAAAGTCTTTCACCCGCTAAAGAAATGATCGGCTATTGCTGCGCCGGCTTCGATATAAGAAGCATGCAGCATGAACAATTGTATTCGAGGTTATATATGTCTTAATTAAAAGGAGAAGTAAAAATGAATGATGATATAATTGATCCTAACAATCCAGTTCCCTCTCCCCTGGAGAGGGGTTGGGGTGAGGCTCGCACCTACATAAAAATCGGCATCGCAGGCCCGGTAGGTTCCGGCAAAACCGCTTTAATAGAAAGGCTTTCAAGAGCCATGCATAAAGATTACAGCATGGCGGTAATCACCAATGATATTTATACAAAAGAGGATGCTGAATTTCTTACAAAAAATAGTCTTCTTTCTGCGGAAAGAATTATTGGCGTAGAAACAGGCGGGTGTCCGCACACAGCCATTCGCGAAGATGCCAGCATGAACCTGGAAGCAGTGGAAGAAATGGCAAAGCGAATACCGGAAGTGCAAATTATTTTTATTGAGAGCGGCGGGGATAATCTTTCTGCAACATTTAGCCCTGACCTTGCTGATGTTACCATCTTTATAATTGACGTAGCGGAAGGAGATAAGATACCACGAAAAGGAGGTCCGGGTATTACACGCAGCGATTTGTTAGTGATAAACAAAATTGATTTGGCTCCTTATGTAAATGCGAATCTTGATGTAATGCATGATGATGCAAGAAAAATGCGAAAAGGCAAGCCCTTTGTTTTTACTGACCTTATGCATGGCGAAGGATTGGATTGTGTAATATGCTGGATAAAAAAATATGCTTTACTGGAAGACATAGAGGAGCCAGCATTATGCAACTGAGCACACACTTACATATCATCGCGGGATTTAAAAATGATAAATCTTTTCTAAAGCAAGGATATTATAAACAGCCATTCAAATTAGCAAACGTTACAGAAGACAGGCGGGATGATACTTTGAGGCTGATGATCACCAGTTCTTCGCCGGGTGTGCTGGATGATGATACCTATTCTATTGAAATCAGTGTGGAAGAAAATGCAAGTTTGCACTTAAGCACACAAGGTTATCAGCGACTTTTTACCATGCGCAATAAAGCAAGCCAGCACATGAATGTGGAGGTAAATGAAAATGGATCTTTTTACTTTTTGCCGCATCCGAATGTGCCACATGCTTTGTCCAACTTTTCAGCAATCAATAATATTTATTTGCGCCTGAATCACAACTTCGTTTGGAGTGAGATTATTACGTGCGGCAGAAAACTGAGCGGCGAGGAATTTCAATTTACAAAGTATCATAACCTTACAAATATTTATATCAATAAAAAATTAGTTGTAAAAGAAAATGTACTGCTGGAGCCACTTAAGAAAGATCATTCCGCTATCGGCCAGCTTGAAGGATATACGCACCAGTCAACACTTATCTTTTTGAATAATCATTTTGGTATGAAAGAAATTATGACGCAGGCAAAAGAATTATTTTCGGGAACAGAGGGTATTGCATTTGGGGTTTCCTTATTGCCTGTTAATGGATTAATTTTTCGCCAGCTTGGCAATAAAGCAGAGCAGTTATTCAACAATAATAATAAGCTTGCCGAACTTATTAACCGCGTCGTAAAGAAAGAACCGAAACTCTTATCTGCCTGATCTTCTTTGGAATAAAATTTGGAGGTTTTTGAAGGATAATCATTCGCTGCAGGTAAGCAAAGAATCTTTATAAATAATTTTTTCGTAAAAATGTAAATCTTTTAAAATGAAAGCAGACTTAAAAGTGCAAACATCCCTTACTGTTCATGCAACTACAAAAGAAGTTTGGAAAGCCTTAACGACACCCGCTCTTATAAAAAAATATCTCATGGGAGCTGATGTATCATCCGATTGGAAGGAGGGGAGCGCCATCAATTACAAGGGAGAATACCAGGGGAAAAAATACCACGATAAAGGAGTCATAAAGAAATTGGCGCCTGAAAAAATGTTTCAAAGTACTTATTGGAGCTCTATGTCAGGCAAAGAAGATAAGCCGGAAAATTACAACCTTGTTACTTACAAGTTAGCAGGTGAAAAGGATAAAACTGTTGTTACACTGATCCAGGATAATGTTGCTTCAGAAAAGGAAAAAGAACACCTGACACAAAATTGGAAAATGGTTTTGAAGAAGTTGAAGGAAGTGGTTGAAGGTGAATAAAAGGTTATCTTTTTAGCCTGCTAATGCACAATGCACAAACTGAAAAGAAGCACTGTTTTTATACTTCATTATTCCCTTTCCTCGTCACCCGTTTCATTATTATTGCCAATGGCAAGCCAATCATGCAGATTAAGATAAGTATGGCTTTCACGGCCTTGAAAACAACAAATGGAAACTTAGGTGTATTAACTTAATGGTACAACTACACGGTTCATCACAAGCCATACAAAAAGGCCATACACAACAGCCGTTATAATTATATTTTTCCTTAAAAAAGAAAAGCGCGGATATACCCATATAAAAAATATTGTAAAGCAAAATGCGATGATGTAATGGAAAAGTAATCCCCAAAAAATCATGATGGCGCCACCGGAAAAAGCGCTTGCTCCAAACACACCGCTGGCAACAAATTTTAAAACCCCCGCCGGGCCTTTACCAGACTGGATATAATAATCAACGAAGGCCGTGAGTATATCAAGGCTTCCGACAAGCAGGCCCGCAAATAAAATGGTTTTTGTGTTACTATTTCCGGGTGGGAGCAAGGCGCTGTTGCTCTCCTTTACTTTATTCTGTTGCATTATGTTTTTGTTTATTTGATCTGTAAAAAGCTATGGCAATAAAAATGCATAAGATGATATAAGCAACATTATGCACGGTCCACATATTGTCTGCAAGTTTTTGGTTTTCTTTGATCATTGGAACATAAAAAAGAAATAGAAAAAAGTTTATAACCACGTAAATGCTAAGGCCCACAATGATCCACAGTTCAGGGCCTTTATCCATTATTGCTTCATCTTCTTTTAAACCTGCTAAAAAAAACAGCATGCAATAGACGAGCAACAGGTAAGATTCTATGGTAAGCAGGTTGCCGCTTATACTTCCGGTATAAAAAAAGTTATCAAAAAAAAGAAAGTTTATAAGAAACATGATCACATACAAAATTGGCAATAGCTTTTTTAAGAGTGTATAGCGCTTTTGCTTCAACAAAATAAAAAAGTAACTGAAGCAGACAAAGCGCACAACAGAGTGAATGTTGTAGAAAATAACATTACTCTTTACGCGTATTAAAGAATGGAAGTCATCGCTGTTGGAGATTAAAGTAGCGATACTATTAAGAACCAGGGCGAGTATAACGTAGACGGCTACCGGTTTTTGCCAACCCGCCAATTTACGCAGGGGAAATATAAATATCAACGGCATTAGCAGCGCCCATACTTCGGACAGGTCAAGAAGGTTGTAAATTAGATCAGGCAATTTCTATTATTGATTGATAATTTTACCGGTCTTAATAGCTTTCGGGCGGCACCATGTTGCAGGAGGGCACGGGCGAAGAACTACAGCCGCTGATACACCTCCCATCGTTTGGTTAATGTTGTTGGCTCGTACGTCAAAATATAAATAGCCATTAGCTTTATCACGGAAAGGAGTCAAAATCAGGGAAGCGAATTTTGTATTTCTATGCCCGGTTGAGTCAGTTAATATATCGAGGATCTCATCGCGGGTGAAGATGAAGTTTCCTAATTCTGTTTTTCCTTTAAAAGCTTTAGGCTTAATGCCTTCCACCGGCTGTAAATCATAACCTACTGTATCTACAAAGTCACCGTCAGCAGTTCTTGCATAAGAGATAAGTGTAAAAGGCTTTTTATAATTACCTGCGTTGGTAGCATTATTTTGAATAGTGAGATAATCCATATTGGTATTATCTAATAAGCGGTTTATATCAGCAGCATCATATTTTACCGAAGCAAACCTGAGAGATGGATTACAACTTGTAATAACCAGGAGAAATAGTACGGCAAAAATTGGGAAATTATTTGTGCGTTTTATACGCTTAACGAATCCAGGCTTTAGACTAATCATAACAAAAAGTTTAATTGATTAAATACTGTAGCATCGGGAGGTAAGCGCTTCTTTAAATTTAAACCCTGTTTCTCATACCACCTAATTTATCGGGTTGTATCTCGTAAACATTTAGCCATTGGCTGTGTTAGTTGATTCTTTTAAACCAATACAATTATCTTTTAAGCCAAAGAAGCCGGGATTATGTACCTGCTTTTGCTTTTGAATGATAATACAAATAACCTGCTGCTTCCTTCAAATACAAATCCCATTCAAACAAAACCCAGAAGTGAGGGATAAACGAAGAGAGCGTAATGATGCTATTGCCACTAAAATAATTACAGGGAAAGCCATCAACAGCAACTCCTGCATTTTTGAACAAAAGAGTTGCCCGAGGAATGTGATAAGCGGAAGTGATAAGCAGGTAGGGTGGGGCAAGGTGCAACGAGTCAAGCATCTTCTTCGCATAAGCGGCATTGTCATTTGTATTATTAGACCTGTCTTCCACGAACACGGCAGAATCCGGCACGCCTACAGAAATGAATTCACCCTTTGCCCACGCAGCTTCCCTGAAGTTTTTGTCTTCATCTTTACCATTACCGCCGCTAATTAATATATGTTTTATTTCTCCGGCCTTGTACAATTTTAATGCTTGTATAAACCGGTCAGACGCTGCATTAAAGTAGCCATTATCATCCGGGCCGGGGCTGCCAAAACCACCGGGGATAATGCCGCAGCTATACACTATTGACGGATTGATTTTTTGCGGAGTTGGCTGCCATTTTTTTGCATACCAATCCAGGAGAACTGAATTGCTGAACACAAGAAAAATACAAAGGGCTGTGATGCGGCAGGCTTTTTTTACAGAAGGCTTTTTTACAACAAAACTTGCAATGAGCAATACAAGTATCACATTGGAAGGAGAGAAGAGGAGGGAAGTGATGAAAGAAACAAACTGGTGCATTGCCATTATTAATTTAGCCGGCAATATTAAAATAAGAAATTAATGAAATTTATATTTTGGGTAAAATAAATTTTAAATATAAGTCAACAGCCAACATGCTAAACAGGGCTTTTATAGTTTTTTGCCAAAGAAAAAGCTTTTGCTATAAAAAGGCAGAACAGTATATAAGCAACGTTATGAACAGTCCACATGTTATCTGCAAGTTTTCTATTTTCATCAATCATTGGTGTATAAAATAAAAACACAAAAAAATTAATTACTACATAAACAGCAAGCCCGGTAACTATCCAAAAATCAGGTTCACTTTTAAATACGATGCCCTCGCCTTTTAATTTTGATAAATAATATAATAAACAATAAACCAGCAGCAGGTAAGACTCCGCCGTCATCAGGTTTCCATTAATATGCAGTGAAGTGAATGACTTACTAAAAATCGTAAAGTTTAGTAATAGTATTATTGCATACAGGTATGGAAGTATCTTCTTTATATGTACATAATGCTTTTGTTTAAGTAAAATAAAAAAGCCGGCAAAGCACACAAATCTTATAAATGAATGCAGGTTATAAATCATCGTATTGCTATGCCATGGAAGCTGTATGCCAATAGCTCTTTGGTTGGAAATAATATTAGCAACAAGATTTAATAACAGCGCTATGATTATGTAATAGCAAACAGGCTTCAAAAAAGAATTTTGCTTCCTGACAGGAAATATAAAACACAACGGAATGAGCAAAGCCCATACTTCAGACCATATAAGAAGGTTGTTGATTAAATTCATAGACCTCCTTTTACTGGCATATTGCAGGTGGGCATGGCTGTGTACGTCCCCCTTGTGGTTTTACGAATGAGCTATCCGGCGTATTTTTTTCCGCAGTTATCAGGTAGTAAACGTAATGATTCGCAGAATCTAAAGCAGGTGTAAATAAAACATAATCATAATTTACTACCGCCATAGTTGAGGGGTCTGTTATCGCGCCGGTCAAATCATCGCGGGATGCTCTCTGGTTGCCCATGATTAAACTGTCTGCGAAAGTAACGGCAGTTGAACCCGGAGCAATCCCTAAATTATACGGGGAAGAATTAAGGACACTGTTATCAATTTTATAAGAATATGAAAGTAGCTTAAAGGGATTATCAGCGCTGTTGCCGTTTTTTGAATTAAACTGGAGAAGCAGGTAGCCAAACGAAGTATCCGCCAACAGGGCACTTATGGAAGTCTTGTCATACACTACCGGTGCAAACTTGAGCGAAGAAGATTGGCAACTGCTTAAAAAGCAAACAATCAAAATAATACAAACAGGCTTCATGAAATTTGATTTAATGTTTGCTACAGAAATGCTTTTGAAACTGGGCATAATTTAATTTTTTATTGGGTTAAAAAAAATTGGCTGGTCAACCATAATGTTAATGCAGGGATATTTCAAAAGGTGCGTAGAAAATGTGAGAGAGAAGGAAGCTAATTTAGTTTTAAAAAGATTGGATATGCTAAAAGTAATCTATCAATATTGAATAGCAGTCATCAGAATGATTTTTCCTTCCAGGGTTTATTGAGGAATAATTTTAAATGATCATTCATACCACTCAATTACAAGCCCCAAAGCTAAGACCTTTTCCAGCACATCAAAATATTAATCAACCAAAAAACTTTCACATAATTAGGGCTTAAGCAAATCATTTATTAATCTATGTTTTGTCGCGTTGCTTCTAATTCGAGATGTTTCCAACTGTAGGGGGTAATAGTAATAATACCTATAGCTAATTAGCTATTCAAAACATCGAGCCTGGCCAAAACAAAATCTCTTCCATTCTCAAAGAAAAGTTTCTTTGAAAATACCTTCACATCAAAACCATTGGGCAGAGCAACTTTTGACTTCTTCGCAAATGAAACAAAATTATCTTCAAACACCGACTTGAAATGCTCCAGGCTGTTAGCTGTTTCGCAGAACCATACAGGATTTATCAGCCCATCATAGTCGCTGCCGATGCAAACCTGGTTTAGTGCGGCTGACACATCATAATTATTTTTTCCTGCTACCACTATCACATGCAGCACATGCGCCATAAAATGTTTTAAATGATATTCGCTCATAGCAGGATCTACCACGCCACCTTCCTCTATTTCATCCCATTGAATTACCTGGTCTTTCATGTCTCCGAATGCCTTACTGATTTTTACCTTGCCTGTGCCGAAGAAAATCGTTTTTTCTTTATTAGAGATATATTCGGTTTCCAGCGGAAAATCATCCCGGCCATTTGTTTCATGCTCAAATTGCTGGTAACCCAATATGCGTTTATCCAGGCTGAAGCCAAGTATGCCGCCGGAGTTGAGTATTTCAAGAATATCCTCATCATATAAATTAATGCTTGATGCGTTAAAGCTTGGCCGTGGGCTGTCGCCGTATTTCACCGGCTTGCCTTGCCATACCACCGTGTAGCCTTTCTTCGGAAACTCTCTAACGGCAAAAGCATAATCAGGAATTTCCTTGATGCTTATACCCGTGAAACCCGCATGTGTACAAACTATGGGCTGGTTGATGTCCGCAAACGAAGGCATCTTTCTTAGCTCATACAAATGTTGCCTTGACCCCAGGCTCAAATGTTTGATGTCAATTAGGATGTTATTTTCATAGCAGTGTCTTAATACCCTTATACCATTGACGGAAATTTTATTGCCCGTTGGTTTAAAGCCATCGTTGCTAAGAAACTGCATACCAAATGCGTGGTTGCAAAGCGGCGACTGCTCCATGTGTGTAAGGTTCACTGACAGCAGAGATACATTGCTGCGAAGGTCATCAAGGTTGGCGATGATTGCATCTGTGTCGAAGTTCTGTAGTTCAGATGAAAGTGTATGGCAGCCTTCTACACTGAATACTGCGTGGATAGTAGAAGAATCATTTTCATCAAAGTCGCTTCTTGATTTCAATGGCTTTACTTTTTTATTAGTAATACCAAACTGCTCACCATCGGTAAGGGTTTTCCAGTCATCGTTTCTTAATATCGAGTAGGGGTTACCGTTAATGATGGCATTGATCTTATCTTTTTGAAGATATATATTCAGCGGCCCGTTGCTGCTACTCTGTATCAGATTGTCTGTGAGCATATCTTTTTCAGGAATGTATAAGGCTACGCAAACGAGGTTGCAATCGCTTGCAGCAAGCTGCGAAAGGTTTCCCTGCGATTCAAGAATATAAGGAAACTCTGTGCAGCACTTAAGCAAAAAAGGTATTTTACTTTTATCAAGCGGCACCCATGGGCTAAGTTTTTTTGATTGCTTTGCTGCATCTTCTTCAGAAAACAAGCATTTCAATGCGGGATGAAGATGAAAATCGAAGAATGGCATATTGACTATTTTTTAATTTGTTAGAAGATAATTTTTGCTTTGTAATAAAATTAATAGGGAATGGTAAAATATTTTTTTATAAATGTATTCTGTCATAGTTGACTTTATTTATATCCAGTTTTCTTATCAATATATCTTCGATAAAAAATTAAGTGCATTGCTTGTCATCACTCTTTCAACAACTTCTTCTGCACTTATTGCTTTATTACGTTCCTGCATCAAAGGGCAGGGCTGGCTTACTTCTTTCAGGTAATTGAAAACATGCTTTATTAAATAATCATCCAGGTCATCAAGCGTCTCTGCCGTCCAATAGCCATTGATGGGATCTATGATGCCATCGAAGTCCGTGCCCAGCGCCTGTATGCCCCATGCATAGCGGCCATTCATATCTAGCAGCTCAGCCATATGCCTTACCTGGTTCCAGACTAATTTAGACCATGCATATAAAATATCCCTGCGCCTTATATTGCCCTTAGCATTTCTTAGGGCCTGCTTAGAGCCTATACGCCTTTCGTCTAACTGGATACCGACCAGTCCGGCGGACTGTTCAATTTGTAAAAGTTCATCATCAAAGAAATTAATATCATCCTCCATATAAAGCCCTTCCTGCGCAGCGGGTGTAGCATTGCTTCCGCCGGGTTGTGAAAGCCCTGTAGCTCCCGCATGGCTTGCAATAAGCGGGATAGTTTTATCTGGAAATTCAGTCTTCAAAAATTCAAAATAATCTAATCTTGATTGGCGGCTCATGTGTTTGATATCAATGATCACCGGCTTGATATCCTTTCCATTCTCATCTTTCTCATCACGCAATAATGCACGTGCCACTTCATAACCCGCGGCTGTAAAGCCTCCGTTCAAGCCGTTCTCCTGGTCAACCACGCATTTTACAAGGCCGCCAAGGCTTCTTGCCTGGCCGCATAAGCCATTCCAAAAGTGGTGGGCAAACGTAATAAAGGCAGGCTTGATGTATCCATTCTTACTTCCGCGAAGCTCTTTAACACGCTGCAATGTTACCGCCAATACATCATCAGGTATACCTCCGGGAAACGTGCCCGCTGGTATATGACTATTCATAACCTGGTCAAAAATATGGCCGCCTTCTATAGTTGGTACAAAGATCACTTTCGTTTCGCCAAGTTCTCCTCCGCGGTCTGCTAATTCAATATCAGCATAACTTCTTGCTATTTGGTAGGTTACTTTTTTACCGTCAATTTTCTGTTCAACATTTTCCTGTTGGCATAAAAAATTCATTTCTATTCTCAGGTCTTCCCAGTAACTTGTTAGCGACTGCAAATGATCTATTCTTTCCTGCCCAAACTCTGTCGCAAGTTTGGTAAGCGTATCAGATACAATGCCGGTGCCCATTTTATTTACAAAAAAACTTTTTTCCTGCGGATAAAATGAAAGGCATGCCACGCATACTCTGCCGCGTAACAGGCTGGTGGCATCACTTTGAATAAAGTTGGTAAGGCTGGCAATGTAATTTTTTACTTTGTCAAACAGGCTTGGCGCATCCTGGTGCCAGATTGATGACCTGTTGCGCGGATCCTTTGCTTGTTCGCCGGTTTTCAGCGCATAACTCCTGGCATAAGCTTTTATGGAAGGATGACAATGTACATCTACAAAAAAATGTGATTCCATTTTTGGGGGTTTTAAAAAATGAAAAACTATTAGTGCAGGAATTTTTAAAGGAAGGCCTTAAGGTTTTTAAAAGGAATCGGGTACATCAAAATAAGGAAAGAGTTTTGAATATAAAAAGGGTGTAAACACTTTATTTGGAACTATTTTGCTTTGAGTGCTATTAGTTTGGATTTTACAGAATTAATTTGCTTCATAGTCACGATAACCTCAAACGGGATGCTATGGCAGCAGTTTTATTCTGTCGCACTTAAGACTCTTTGTCTAACAAGTCTTGTGTCAATGCCATGCGATTGCATTTTGTTCTCTGCTTGCTTTTCAATTTGATTTTTAAGCTCAAATAAAGTTGGGTCAAATAACACGTGCTTGTCCATCATATAAGACATATCGTATTCGATCTCTTCCCAGGTAGAAAAGTCGGCATGGTTGTGTTGTAGCTGAACTTCTAATTTGTCTAACGCATTTGCAACTTTAGATTCATAGGTTTGTTTTTCCTCGAACTCGTAAAACAGGTCATAAATTTCTTGTCCGTTTGTGTCTTTCAAAGTTGAACGAAGATTTTCAATTGCCTGTTTTTCTTTTTCGATTTTAGCTAGCTTTATTTCCGGATTGCGCAAAACATCTAAAGCAGAAACATCTGTTGCTTCAGCTTCAACTAAGTCGTGAAGAATTATCATTTTCAGAAGCCTGGCCGTGTCAACTTTCTGTGTCAATAGCGGCTCAATTAATACAGCCATTAAAGACATTCTCCAGGTGTGTTCTGCAACACTTTCCTGTCTGCCACTTGAAGTGTAACTGTGTCTAAGTTCAAATTTTAACCGTTCGGCAAGAGCAAGAACTTTAAGAATTGATGTGATTTGTTTTTCCATATTCAAAGGTATGAATCTGCAGGTAAAAGATTATCGCTAACGGCAGGTGCCGATTGCAAATTATTCATTAAACGTTCAGCCCGTAACCCTACGCCATAGTTCATGTTTCTCTGCCGGTTGTCCGAAAGGGATGGATACCCTTTGCCAGCAAAGTTTTCCGGGCGCGAACTTTCAAAATAAAAATATTTTTAATCCCCGTTGAAAGATCAGCAAGAGATAAGAATATTTTTTTATCATGTAATGAATAGTCCGTATCTTATAAAATTAATTTAAGTTTTTGTCACGTCCTCCACAAGACCCCCATATACCTCAATGCCATGATTAACCTCATAAGCAGTAATGCAGAACAAATATTCGATTTGCAGGGAGCCCTTGCCTATGCCAGTGCAATTATTAATACCGTTCGTGAACCTTTGGTTGTACTTTACCCCAAACAAATTATAAATAGCGTAAACGAGTCGTTCTATAAAACTTTTAAAACAGATAAGCAGCATACAGTTGGTAAGCACATATATGAAATAGGGAATAATCAATGGAATATTCCTCAATTAAGAACGTTGCTTGAGGATATCCTGGCTAAAGAAAGCGCTTTCCACGATTTTGAAGTTGAACATCATTTTGAAACCATCGGCCATAAAATAATGCTGCTGAACGCCCGTAAACTTGTGGTGAAAAATAATGATGAGGAATTAATTCTTCTTGCCATCGAGGACATTACCGGGCGAAGGGCGTTAGAAAAAAAGAGCGCGAAAGAAAAACACTCCCTTTCGGAGATTAAACGCCTGCGTGAACTTGCCAAACAGAAAAATGATTTTTTTCCATTACGTCCCACGAGTTAAAAACGCCGGTTACAAGTATTAAAATGTATGCACAATTACTGGAAAAGGATTTTGCACATGCCGGCACTGCCCAGTCTATAGAGATGTTCAGGAGGATGAATTTACAAATTAATAAACTCACCTTCCTGATTACTGATCTCCTGGACGCAACAAGAATAGAAGCGGGTAAATTTCAATACAAGAATAGCTGGTTCGATTTTAACGGGCTGGTTAGTGAAGTGGTTAGTGAAACGCAATCTACTTCCCGAAAGCACACTATTGAAGTAGTTCTTGCAAAAACATTGGATTTTTTTGGTGATAAAGACCGCCTGGCCAGTGTAATTACAAATCTTCTTTCCAATGCCATTAAATATTCACCCGATGAGAAAAAAATTGTTGTAAAAACCATCAGAAGAAAGGGGCACATAATATTAAGTGTGCAAGACTTTGGCATTGGCATTTCAAGGTCAAACCGGAAAAAGATTTTTACAAAATTCTTTCGGCTGCACGGACTCGATGAAGATTTATTTGGGGGGCTGGGACTCGGATTATTTATATCTGCCGAAATCGTCAACCGGCATGGCGGTATCATTTCTGTAGATGGCAATAAGGGAGTTGGTTCTGTGTTTTCATTTTCATTACCTGTTCCCGGCAAAGTTCCTCCGTCGAAAAAGCCAGGTAAATCAATAGCGTTCCTATTTGATCAATAGATTTAATAGCGGCTAAGCATTAGCGACATTCAAGGCATGTCTTTTTCTTTTCAATTGCAGCAGTTATTCCTTGCAAGGATAGCTTAATCAAATTATCTTGTAGTTAATTATTATCTATGGATGATGATGAAATCTTATTAAGCGAGTTTAAAACATTTCTTCGCAGAAAGCCTAAAGAAAGTGTAATTGACTTCGATAACCGGTTCAAAGGAAAATTTGATTTACAGGTTCACAGGTTCGAAGATGTACTAAGAGATACCAGTAGAACAGTTCCTCCGAACAGGTGGTCTTATCATCGCATTGTCCTGATAAAAAAGGGATCAGGAGAATTTATAACAGGTATCAATAAATTTAAGGCGATAAGAAATACAATGGTTGTTGTTCCCAGTAGGGTGATTACTTCAAGTAAAAACTGGACATTGGATATGGAAGGATATATCGCTTTATTCAATATGGATTTCTTTATGCAAAATAATTTTCCATATAAATATCTAGAAAGTAAAAAGATATTGCAAGCTTCAGGCAAGCCCTATATTAATGTCAATGACAAGCAGGCCGCAGAAGTTGCTGATATTTTTGAAACCATACTTAAAGAAAAAGAATCTAAAAAAAAGCACAAAGAAGAATTAATTGCTTTGAAAATAATTGAGCTCCTGATAATGAGTGAGCGATTGTTTGACGAAGAACAACATTTTGAAATAAATAAGCCTGCTATTGAAAGTGTAAAAAAATTTATTGACCTGGTGGAGGCTAATTTTTTACATGAACGTTCGGTAAGTTTCTATGCAGGCAAATTATTGATGCATCCGAATTATCTTAATTCACTTATAAAGAAACATACAGGCATTACGGCAAAAGAGTCTATTCAAAACAGGCTCTTGCTGGAAACCAAATATTTGCTTCACTCTACAGGCCTTTCCATAAAAGAAATTTCTAACCAGGTAGGGTTTAATGACCCCAATTATTTTACTTCTTTCTTTACCCGCCTTGAAAAAGTATCTCCGGGAAATTACAGGTCGTCTTTTGTTTGAAAATCAAAGATGTTTGTTTGGTTAACAAAGTATTTTTTGTTTGCTTTTAAGGACCTTTGCGCTCCCAAATAAATCATCGCTTAATGCACAACAGGCAAAAATTTCCTTCAGATAGAAATGAAAAAAACTTTCCTGAAAAACCAGTATTAGCCAATCATCGCCAGGAACTCAAAAATTGCAATGACAATTATCATGCTTTGTTTGAACAAGCCACGGATGCCATCATGGTAACAGATTTTCACGGCAATTTCATAGATGTAAATTCCAGTATCTGTACCATGTTTGGCTATACTAAACAGGAGTTGCTTTCATTAAATGTGAAAGCATTGCTTGATGCGGAAATTTTACAAACAAATCCTATACGTTTCGATCTGCTGGCTAATGGGGAAAATATTTTCAATGAAAGGAAAATGGTTCATAAAAACGGGGCTGCTATATATGTTGAGGCTAATGCGAAAAAATTCATGGAGAACCGGGTGATGGTTATAGCGAGGGATATTACTGAACGCAGGAAGGTAGAAGAAGTGCTGCAGAAATTTGAGGCCAATTTAAAAAGGGAACGATTGAAGGCGCAACAGGAAATCACAGATGCTGTAATAACTGCGCAGGAAAATGAACGGCATCAAATAGGCCTTGAATTGCATGACAACGTAAACCAGCTTTTGGCTACGTCGCGTCTTTATCTGCGCATTGCAAACGCCGGGGATATAGAAAAGAAAGCAATGGCCCTCAATGAAGTTGACAAGCTTATTGATAATGCTATTAATGAAATACGAAATCTATCCCATTCGCTGATCTCTCCCTTCCTTAGATGCCATGGGCTTGTAAATTCACTGGATCGTTTATTGAGAACAATATCGGAGAGCAACGAAATAAAAATTGAAAAGCAAATAAAAGATATTGATGAAAATGCTATGCCTGAGAAACTTAAACTGTCTATTTACAGAATAGTACAGGAGCAGCTCGGTAATATTATCAAGCATGCCAAAGCCAGGAAAATTTCAATAAAGCTGGCCCACGAGAATGAAAGAATTTTTCTTAATGTAAAAGATGATGGAGTAGGATTTCACACGCCGGATAAAACCGAAGGCATCGGATTAATCAACATCAGAACGAGAGCTTCATTATTTGACGGCCAGGTGAATATCTTATCTTCTCCGGGAAACGGGTGTGAACTGAAGGTAGTTTTCAACTGATTTACTGCAGTCAAAAGTTTCAACCACTCCATTTAATTTCCATTTGCGGCACGCAACTTTGAGACGGTTTATTATTATAGAAGAGCTTTACATTTCTGAGTCCTGCCTGGGCTTAAAATAATTGCTGTAAAATATTGTAGATAATGATTGATGATGATGGAAAATCAAATAAACGGTCATTGAGCTTATGACATTTCATCAATCATTTGAGCGATCTTTTCGAAAGCATCCTCATCTTTTATTACATATTCTTCCGCACCTTTCTTAACAGCTTGTTCTGTGGTGCCGTGATACCCTGGCATGAAGCCTGGGTTTAAAATCGTGATACTGCTGGCAAAGGCTTGTTATATCGCCTCCACTTTTCTAATTTCGAAGAAGAATTGAAAAAAATTTATTTCTCAGAAAATTTTCAGTTGGAACCCGTATCGCAATTTAGCTAACTTGTACCCCGGCGGATTTTCATTGCCAAACAAATGAAAGGGATAAAACGCCGACGCTGAAAAAATAAAACAAAATGGATAATCCAAGAATATTTAAAATGTCATTTGCTGATGTCTATCCGTATTACATCCGAAAAGCAGAGAGAAAGGGCCGTACAAAGGAAGAAGTAGATGCCATCATATGTTGGCTGACAGGATATAATCAACAAACCCTACAACAACAAATCGACAAGAATAATGATTTTAAAACCTTTTTCGCCGAGGCCCCACAACTTAATCCAAATGTTTCAAAAATTACAGGTGTAATTTGTGGATATCGTGTAGAAGAAATTGAAGACAAACTCGTGCAAAAGATTCGTTATTTAGATAAGTTGGTTGATGAATTGGCAAAGGGAAAGGCAATGGAGAAAATTTTAAGGAAGTAAGGAAATTTTTCTGTTACGACAGTTTTCACCGAATGATTCTTATATTATAAAAGAAGAAATTGCGTTCAGTGTACTCCCATTGGAGATCCCCGACAAGCAAAGAGTCTCTGCAAGATTTATTATCAATAAGAATACATTTCTAACTATAAAGCAGTTAGACATTTTTTTCTAATTTGTTATCTTGCAACCTTCGTCATTTTTTTACCATTAAAAATTTAACTATGGCACTTTGGATAATTCTCGGCATACTCGTACTACTTATTATCTGGATAATTGGCATGTATAATGGCCTCGTAAAATCAAAAATAAAAGTTGATAACAGTTGGAGCGACATCAGGGTGTATTTGAAAAAAAGATTTGACCTGATACCCAACCTTGTTAATACGGTAAAAGGATATGCCACACATGAAAGCCAGACTTTCGAAAAAGTAACTGCGGCACGCAATGCCGCTGCCGCAGTGCCGGCGGGAGATGTACAAGGTGCGGCACAGGCGAACCAGGTATTGGGCGGAGCCCTCAGGGGTTTACTCGCAGTTGCGGAGAATTATCCTGAGCTAAAGGCAAATCAAAATTTTCTTGAACTGCAAAATGCACTTCAATCTATAGAAGGCGATCTTGGCAATGCGAGACGTTACTACAATGCCACAGTGAGGGATTATAACACTTCTATACAGCAATTTCCCGGTGTTATCGTAGCAAATTTCGCCGGCTTTAAAGCCAGGGAATTTTACGAATTGGAAAACCAGGCAGAGGCACAAAATGTAGAAGTAAAGTTTTAATTCATTTTAAATGAAGAAGATTTTTGTAATCATTCTGCTTTCTGGTATCTGTTCGAAGCCCCTAAAGGCCCAGGAATATTTTTTAATAAAACAATACGACGTTGATGTAAAAATCAATAAAAATTCGTCGATAGATATCACTGAAAAAATAAATGTTCAATTCAGTGAGCCGCGACATGGCATCATTCGCAAAATCCAATATAAATATAAAATACAGCCTCTGCCGAAGGGAACAGAGAAAGCAAAACGTGAGTTACAATCGAATGGCTACAACCGCATCATAATCGATGACATAAAAGTGCCCGGATGGGAATATAAGGTAAGTAATAGTGGCGATTACAAATCAATAAAAATTGGTTCTGCGAATGAATATGTCCGCAACGATCAGCAATTTATAATCACCTATCGTGTAGAAAATGCGATCAATTTTTTTAAAGATCACGCTGAATTTTATTTCAATATTATTGGCCATGAATGGAACACCAATATTGAAGCTGTTAATTTTACAATTGAACTTCCCGATGACCTCAATGATACTTCCAACTATTTTGTAGCCACGGGCTCTTATGGTTCAAAGCAAAATAATACAAGGACCAAATGGATTAGTAATAGAACGCTGGCAGGACAAACTACGCGTTCATTAAATGCTAATGAAGGATTGACCGCAGGCATTTCATTTCCGCAGGCATTTCTTGATAAACCCGATTACCGTTTAAGAGGAATATATTGGCTTCTGTTACCGGTATTGACATTTGGTGCAATGTTTTATATATGGAAACGCTGGGGAAAAGATGATGATGTTGTTATTCAAACTGAATACTATCCACCAGAAAATATAAGCCCTGGCATTTCAGGATATATCATCGATGGTAAGCTTGATCGCAGAGACCTTACCGCGCTTGTGCCCTATTGGGGAGCCGGTGGTTACCTGGAGATAAAGGAACTTGAAAAAAAACATTTATTCGGACTTGTAAAAACCCGGGAATACGAATTTATAAAATTGAAAGACCTGCCACCTACAGTGCCCGCCTTTGAAAAAACTTTTTTCAATGGAATTTTTAAGAGTGGCGATGAGGTACAGTTATCAGACTTAAAAAACAAATTATACACTTCCATGAACACCGCGAAAGCCGAGCTTCAAAGTGAAATTGTGAGAAGTGATTATTATGTAAAATATTCAAGAGGAATGGCGGTTTTTTTTTCACTGGTTGGTTTTGTTCTATTGATTCTTGGAATAGTCAGGTTAGTGAGTTATTGGTATGAAAATAAATGGATGGGAATTGGCATAGCAGCAAGCGGCATTTCAGTTTTGATCTTTGGTTTATTGATGTCAAAAAAAACGCCAAAGGGTACGGCACTGTATCAGAAATTGCTTGGCTTTAAGGAATTTATTAAATCGGTGGAAAAAGATCGCTTGCAGGAATTCCTGAAACAGGATGAAAATTATTTTGACAAGGTATTGCCCTACGCAATTGTATTTGATGTAGCAGATAAATGGAAAGATAAATTAAAAGGCCTTGATGTGCCGCCACCTTCGTGGTACCATGGCAGTTATGCAGGGAGTAATTTTAATACTCTTTTATTTATGAATAGCCTGGATAATTCTATGAGGGCTATGACCAGTACTTTTTACAGCGCACCAAGTAGTAGCGGTAGCAGCGGTGGAAGTTTCAGCGGCGGCGGTGGATTTTCCGGTGGCGGATTTGGTGGCGGTGGCGGAAGCAGTTGGTAACTAAGAATATTTATAAATTCTTCAGCAGCCGTCGGTCTTTTCCTCAAAATCAATTATCCTAATACGACTAAAAGAAGCCCCAAAGATTGATGTTTTTAGCGTAGCCTGGCATCACAAACAACAGTACGTTGTTTTTTCTTTACAGTCAGAGCTTGTTCAAATAGTTATCTATGTCTTGTCTAAATATCTTCCTTCTGCCCATAACCGCTGATGAATGAAAATATTTTGATGAGGCTATGAAGTAATGCTGAACATTGCTTGTCTTGCC
>JBDTSD010000002.1:0-96373 GCA_039931355.1 Ginsengibacter sp. | reverse complement strand
ATCAGTAATGGAAAAGGAATATCCAATTGTAGACTTCGAAACTCCCGTTGAAAAGTTAAGCAAACTTATATCAAAACAAAACGGAGCAGTGCTCGGAAAAGATGAAACAGGCGCATACCATATTGTAACAAAGTATGATATCATACAAAGTTTGGCAAAATAAAGAGGATCACATAGAAATTATACAACTGTTTAATAATATTATATTTATAATAAACAGCTTAAATTTTATTATAGATAAGAATCGGGCTTTTACGATCTTTTGAGGGTAATTGTACTTAAAAGACCCTTCGTTCTTCTACCATTTTTCAAGTAATTTTCTAACACTTAAGATTAGGCAGTAATGCTCTTGTGTAAGTATATGTGTACCATATCTTTGTAGTAGAAGTTGATTGATGTTGATTTAAGCATTAATCTAAAAAATATCCAACTATCCAATTCGAAAAGTCAAAGATGAATCTATCCAAATTCCAAAAAACCAAGAAATCCAGTATCAGTCAACTTCTATTTTAATTTTCCAATATCGCTTCTTTGCAAATAGTAAAGAGGAAAAATAAAAAGAAATTATTCTTATGAAAGCCACCAACATCCATTGAATTCCAAACCAAGTCCATTAAAAAACCAACATCCAAAGTTCCAAAAAAAGCCAAACCAAATCCATTTGAAAGCCAAAACATCCAAAGTCATTTGAAAACCAAAAGATCTATTTGAAAAAATTAAACGCTAAAGATCTTAAAAATTCGATCCTTTAAAGACTATCTGAAACCGGTAAATTAATTTTCCTGGAGGAGAAGAAAATTTCCAAAAAAGTCCCAAGGAAGTCTGTTGACCACAGACAAAAAAAATTGCTTCTGTAATTGTTGTACATCAACATTACAGAAGTTTTTTATTTTAGAGGGTACCTGTTCTTCCCTGTGCCGGTTATTTATTTTTATTTTATAATAGTTCCATAACCTTTCTTTTAACTTAGAAGATGTTTAAGGCTAACTGCAAATATTTTCTGTGGCTTTGAATTTAACCTTAGAAGAAAAACGGTACGTGAATAATCTGACCTTATTTACCATATTACCTTGCAAAATATTTAATTGAATAAGGTAATAAGGTTCAAAAAACTTAGGCATTAAATTCTACTAAGGTTAGAATAATATAAAATATATTTTTAAACAGCTTCTTAGAAATTAGCGGTGTCAATAACTTTACATGCATGATCTTAACTGAGATTGATAGTTCAAAACATTACCAACGCATAATTTCCTTGGTGCCATCGATAACGGAATTACTAAATGATCTCGCCCTTGAAAAAGAAGTGGTTGCTATTACCAAATTTTGTGTTCATCCCACGGCATGGTTTAAAAAGAAGGAAAGGATTGGCGGAACAAAAACCGTGGACATAGAAAAAGTTAGAAGGCTTCGCCCTGATTTAATAATCGCTAATAAAGAAGAAAATACAAAAGAGCAGGTAGAAGTTTTGGCATATGATTTTGATATTTTGCTTACAGATGTAAGCGACCTCGAAGGTGCGTGTGAGATGATTAACAACATCGGGGTTTTAACGAATAGGGAGAAAACAGCCACTCTCCTATCTGAGAAAATAAAAATAAAATTTAAAGAATTACCAATCCCTTCTAAAAAAATTAAGGCAACCTATTTGATATGGCAAAAGCCTTTTATGGCGGCAGGTGGCGGCACTTTTATCAACGACATGATGCTGCGCAGCGGAATGGAAAATCTTTTTTCAGACACAGAAAGATACCCGGAAATTACATTAAAAGAATTAAGAAATCTTGGTTGTGAAGTCCTCCTGCTTTCTTCGGAGCCTTATCCTTTCAAAGAAAAACACATCCCGGAAATTAGCACTCAACTGCCCGGAACAAAAATAATGTTGGCAGATGGCGAAATGTTTAGTTGGTATGGAAGCAGGTTGTTAAAGGCTGTAGATTATTTTGGATCTGTAATTTCAAAACTGCAAGTATAATTGGCGCTTCCAAAGTTCCTTTACCGCAGAGAAGTGAATTAACGCAGGGGTAAAACAAATATTGAATCTCCGCGTAACTCAGCCTTGCCAGCATGCAGGTCTGTTAACTCTTTTTTCTGCGGTTATTCTAAATGTATTTTAGTACAGCAATTTATACTGATTTTTACCCCAAAATGCTACCCGCTAAATCCGGACGTAATTGCTATTGTGTTTTTCTTAAATTCATGTACGTTTGCATACATTTAAAAAAAACAAATCAATGGCATCTAAAACAATTACTGATCTATTAGGCGATAAGGCTGAAAAATTACTCAACCACAAACCTAAGATTGACAAATCAACTCTTACCCTTCCGTCTCCTTCATATCTCGATGATATTTTTGTAAATAGTAACAGGAACAATCGAGTAATACAAAGTATGCAAATGCTTCTTGGGCATGGCCGCCTCGCAGACACTGGCTATTGCTCCATCTTCCCGGTTGACCAGGGAATAGAACATAGTGCAGGAGCTTCATTCGCACCAAACCCTATTTATTTTGATCCTGAAAATATAATAAAGCTTGCTGTGGAAAGTGGCTGTAATGGAGTTGCTTCAACATTTGGCGTTCTTGGCATCATGAGCCGGAAATATGCGCATAAAATTCCTTTCATTGTAAAGATTAATCATAACGAATTATTGAGCTATCCTAATAAATTTGACCAGACCATGTTTGGTACTGTACGGAGCGCTTACAACATGGGAGCGGTCGGAATAGGCGCAACTATTTATTGGGGCAGCGATGAAAGTACACGCCAGTTACAGGAAGTGAGCCAGGCATTTGAACTTGCCCACGAGTTAGGTATGTGTACTATTTTATGGTGCTATACCCGTAACAATGCTTTTAAGGTTGACGGTGTGGACTACCATACTTCAGCCGATCTTACAGGGCAGGCAAATCACCTTGGCGTAACAATACAAGCTGATATTATAAAGCAAAAGATGGCTACTAATAACGGTGGATATAATGCCGTAAAACATGGCAAGACTTCAAAATTGGTTTACTCTGAATTAACTTCAGATAACCCGATTGATCTTTGCCGTTACCAGGTACTTAATTGTTACAGCGGCCGCATTGGCTTAATTAATAGTGGCGGAGAAAGCCTTGGCGATTCAGACTTGCAGGAAGCTGTGACAACTGCCGTTGTAAATAAACGTGCGGGCGGCATGGGTTTGATTATGGGCAGAAAAGCATTTCAAAAACCGTTTAAAGAAGGCATAGCACTTTTAAATGCAACACAGGATGTTTATCTTGATAAAGATATAACCATAGCATAACCCCTAACCCCTAAAGGGGAATATGGGAAGCTCTTCCCTAAGAGCTCAATAAATTAAAAACTTGCTCTTTAGGGAGATGCAGGTAAGCCCCTTTAGGGGGTTGGGGTATGAAACAAGAAGAAGATTTTTATGCCAACCTTGCCGGCGAAGATGGTGATACCGAGGAAACAAAAAAGCGATGGTTTCGCAGAATAAAAAAAGGTATCACTACATCTACAAAAGACAAAAAAGAAGCGCCGGACGGCCTCTGGACAAAATGCCCGTCATGCAGATATACCTGCACGGTGAGCGAGTTGCGTGAAAACCTTTTTGTTTGCCCAAAGTGTAATTATCATCATCGAATAGGAAGCGCTGAATACTTCGAATTTCTTTTTGATGAAGAAAGTTATTCAGAGCTATTTGAAAATATAAAATCAAAAGATTTTCTTGGCTTTGTGGATCTTAAACCTTATTCGCAGAGATTAAAAGAAACCTATGCAAAAACAAATATTAATGATTCGATAACCGTAGCGCATGGCAAAATAAGTGAGATGGATATTGTGATAGCCTGTATGGATTTTGAATTTATCGGAGGCAGCCTTGGCAGCGTGATGGGTGAAAAAATTTCCCGTGCCTGTGACTACTGTATTGAGCATCGCATCCCACTAATGATCATAAATAAAAGCGGCGGTGCAAGAATGATGGAAAGTGCTTTTTCACTAATGCAACTTGCGAAAACTTCCGGACGACTTGTTTTAATGTCTGACGCCAAAATCCCTTATTTCTCTCTCTGTACCGATCCTACCTTTGGGGGCACTACAGCTTCATTTGCCATGTTGGGCGATATAATAATGGCAGAGCCCGGCGCACTCATTGGCTTTGCCGGCCCGCGTGTAATCAAAGAGACTATCAAAAAAGATCTTCCCCCGGGTTTTCAACGCAGTGAATTTTTATTGGAACATGGCTTCCTGGATTTCATAGTTTCACGCAAAGACCTGAAAGAAAAATTAGAACAGTTGTTAGTACTGTTTAAAAAATAAGAGAATTACTTCCACAGCTATCGCGACAAGGCTTTTGACCATTGGAGTTATTGGCCATTGACTTATTGACCATTAATCCAATGACTGTTTTACCTGATTAAAAAGAAATGGAACTTAGTAACCGCAAAGCTTATTACGAATATAACATCGAAGCAAAATATATTGCAGGGCTTGTATTGTCTGGTACTGAAATAAAATCTCTGCGCTCCGGCAAGGCAAGTTTTGCTGATAGCTATTGCATTTTTCATAAGGGAGAATTATTTGTAAAAAGCCTGCACATTTCAGAATACAGCTTTGGCACCATCCACAACCACGAGCCTTTACAAGAACGCAAACTATTACTGCATAAGAAAGAATTGCGTAAGCTGGAAAATAAAATCAAAGAGAAAGGATATTCAATTATTCCTTTAAAAATATTTATAGCGGCAAACGGTTTTGCCAAAATGGAAATCGGCCTGGGAAAAGGAAAGAAAATTTACGATAAGCGGGAAACGATAAAAGAAAGGGAAAACGACCGGGATATTAAAAGAAAATACGGAGTGTGACAAAACCACAAGACGTCTCAATTGCCCTGCAAAAAAGTTCTCTCTACTTTTTAACATTTATACCAACATATCTTTTTTATTATAGTATAAATTTGGAACACAAAATCAAACACACGTGGAAAGCGCATTAATAGATCATTCTTTTGAATCAGAAAAAAACAGGAAAGCTTTCTTATATACTGCAGGCATTTGCGGAATCTTTTTAATCATCGCTATATTTTATACCTGGCCTTTACAAATTCCACCAGTACCAACTGTGCAGGATCTTATTGATATAAATCTTGGTAATGATGTGGAAGGTATGGGCGATGTGCAACCGTTGGTAAAAGGTGAACGTGCGCCGGAAACGCAAAGCATACAATCCCAGCAAAAGTCAGCAAAAGCGGCAGATAACCCAACGAGAAATATACAAGCTGATGATAATAATGATGAAGAAGCTGCGCCGGTGGTGAAGGCTGAAAAGCCGAAGGAGGATGCAAAAGATTTGAACAAGCAAAGTACAGCAAAGACTACGAAAAGCGTTAACCCTTCGCCAGTCATAAGTCCGAATCCTGCACCACCCAAACCTAAACTTCCACTTTATAAAGGGGGCAATGGAACCGGTGGTAACGGTGCTACTGAAGACAACGGCTATCGAAACCAGGGATACAAACCCGGCAACGGCGATGCTGGCAGCCCCAATGGAAAGCCCGATGCTTATGGTAATTCACCGGGAGGAAGGAGCGGCGTAAGTGTGGTGCGTGGGCTTTCCAACCGCAGGCCAATTTCATTTCCTTCCATGCAGGATGATTTTAATGAAAATGCAAAAGTATATGTTGATATAAAAGTAAATGCTGCCGGCAGAGTAACTGAAGCATCTATTGCACGCGGAACAACAACTTCTAATTCTTCTCTCAGAAATATTGCTATCGAAAAAGCAAAGCAACTTAAATTTCCGGTTAGTCAAAATGATGTAGAAAGCGGTACTATTCTTTTTAATTTTATTTTAAGAAGTTAGGCCTCCCCTAACCCCTCCAATGGAGGGGGACTTTGATCGTTTCAAATTCTTTCCAATTTTGAATAATCACCACTGAGTTTTTTATGTGAATTTTTAAGTTTGTCAATCGATCTAAAAGAGTATTGGAAATTCCAACATTATATTTGCTCCGATGAATTACGGGCAAACTTTACATTATTTATATAACAAGCTCCCTCTTTATAGCAACGTAGGGATAAAGGCTTATAAAGCAGATCTGAAAAATACAATAACACTTTGTAATTTTTTAGATAATCCACAAAGCAAAATAAAAACTATCCACATAGCGGGTACTAACGGTAAAGGCTCAACGAGCCACATGCTGGCGGCTATTTTCCAGCAGGCAGGTTATAAAACCGGCCTATATACATCACCGCATCTCAAAGATTTCAGGGAGAGAATTAAAGTAAACGGCGAAATGATCAGCCAGGAGTTTGTGATTGATTTCGTTGAAAAAACAAGAATGCTTTCAGAAGAAATAAGCCCATCTTTTTTTGAGCTCACCTTTGTAATGGCGCTGGAATATTTCGTGCAGCAACAAACAGAGATCGCGATAATTGAAACGGGGTTAGGGGGAAGATTAGATAGTACGAATGTGATAACTCCGGAAGTCTCTATCATCACCAATATTTCTTTTGATCACATGGACATACTTGGTGACTCTCTTGAAAAAATCGCCCGCGAGAAAGCAGGGATTATAAAGGAGGGTGTTCCAGTAGTAATTGGAGAATGTACTGCTGAGACAAAAAATATTTTTTTAGAAAAAGCAAAGGAAACCGGCTCTGTTATTCATTTTGCAAATGATCAGTTTTCGATTCGATCCGCAATGTCAAATTTGGATATGATTGAAATTGAGGTTAGAAATATTAGCAAAAAAGAAAATGAAACATATCTTCTTGATCTCAACGGTCTTTACCAACAGAAGAATTTGCTAACAGTCTTTAGTGCAGTTGACGTACTGAAAACAGATTTTCCATTAAAAGAAGCAGACATACGTCAAGCGTTAAGCAACGTAAAAAAACTAACCGGCCTTCATGGAAGATGGGAACTGATTCATAAAGAGCCGAATATTATACTTGATGTTGCTCACAATGAAGATGGAATTAAAAATCTCGTTGCCCAACTTGCTATCTCAAAGTATCGGGAACTGCATATAATTATCGGAATGGTAAAAGATAAAGAAGTTGAAAAAGTATTGGTGCAACTTCCCTCCCGCGCAAAATATTACTTTACGAAAGCGCAAATCCCGAGAGCATTACCCGAACATGATTTACTTGAAAAAGCCAAAAATTTTCATCTCGAAGGGGCTGCTTACCCAACCGTGCAGGATGCCTTGCATGCAGCCATAGCGGCATCTTCAAAAGATGATATGATACTCGTGTGCGGCAGTGTTTTTGTTGTGGGCGAAGTAAAGTTGGCATTTTAGTAAAGCCTGTAAATCCCTCAGCTACTTTTATGATTCACTGTAAAACAGAATCACTTCAATTATAACATTGTTATAACTTCGCAATATGACGACACGTTTAAAAAAAATAGGGAACTCAAGAGGAATTACTTTATCCAAAACTTTATTGCAACAATACCAGTTCCAAGATGAAGTGGAAGTAATTCCACTTGAAAACGGAATACTCATTATGCCTTTGAAAGTAAAGCCAAGAGAACAATGGGACGAGCATTTCAAGAAAGCAAAAAAAGAAGGACATACACCTGATAAGGCTTTGCTCGAAGGATTTAAGAATTCTTTCGATAAAAATGAGTGGACATGGTAATAAACCGTTTCGAGGTTTGGCTTGTAAATCTTGATCCTGCCTTAGGTAATGAGATAAATAAAACCAGGCCGTGCCTTGTTATTTCACCCAATGTTGTAAATAAACACCTTGGCACAATTACAATTGCTGTAATGACAAGTACTATTAAGCCATACCCTACGAGGGTTGACTGCATTTTTCAAAAGCGCTCAGGCCAGGTTGCGCTTGATCAAATGCGATCAGTTGATAAAATAAGATTTATTAAAAAATTGGGAGTGTTGGATAAAACGACTTGCAAAATTATCTGTGATGTTCTTGCAGAGCTGTTTAAGCTGTAAGAGTATTTCATCTAACCATTAAGAAAATTGTTGACAGTTCATATCAGCAATCGCTCGTTCAAATCTCTCCCATTTTCCTTAGTGCATAAAAGACACAATTGGCATGAAGAGATTGAACAATCTTGTTTTCCAACAACATCGTTTTTAATTCTTCAAGAGTAATTTTTACAATCTCTATTTCTTCGTTATCATCAAGAGCCTGTACACCGGTTTTTTTACCTCCTTTTGCAAGGAACAGGGCAGTAAAATTATTCAGAACGCCGGGGTTGGCTGCAATCATTCCTACCTTTTCGACAGAAGAAAATTCGTAACCTGTTTCTTCCATTAGCTCTCTCTTCATAGCATCTTCAGGTAATTCGTTTGGATCAAGAAAGCCGCCTGGAAGTTCGAGCAGAACGTCTTCCACCGGATGCCTGTATTGCTTTACCATCAACACGAATCCATCTTCAGTAAGAGAAACTGCACATGCGGTAGTTGGCAATTCAACAACGAAATATTCTTCAACTATTTTACCATCTGGCCTTTCACATTTATCTACGCGGGCCGTAAAATATTTATGCCTGCTAATATATTTTGATGAAAGCGTTTTCCATTTCATAGGCCTCGCCCTTTTCCCTCCAAAGAAAGTGGTACCCATGCTCCGGATATCTTTCCGTAAAGGTTCTTAGTTATCAAATTAAAATGTTTTAAAAAATTCACTTTAAATTCCATTGTAAATGTAAAGCCCTCCTCTGGAGAGTTGGGAGGCCCCTACCTCCATTTCATTCGTTCACGAAGATGCGTGATGTGAGCTGTATGATGCCTGCTATGCCATGAATATGTTTTTAAAAGATCCCATAAAGTAATTGAACTGTTCTTTGCCGGGTGAAAAATAGTCCGTTTCCACTGCTCATTATTTAAATCGTACAATAACTGGTACCAACGTGCATGCAATGAATGCAGCAAGGTGAGGGAAATATTTATGGGTAAATTCTGCGTATCCGGAAGGTCAGCCCATGCCGCTTCATCATACGTTTTTATTGTGGGATTATGTTCCGTAAGCCCCAGCTTGAAACGTATATAAGCATTCATGTGGCTATCCGCTATATGATGTATTAGTTGCTTAACCGTCCATCCATCAGGCCGGTAGGGAGTTTCAAGCTGGTGCGCATCCAGGTTTTGAATTGCGTATTCCAGCTTTGCCGGTAACATTTTTATATCATTCAATAATTCTTCCTTTGTACTTTCATCATAAGGACTATTGAAATATTGATCTTCATTGGCTTTCCCTATTGGGTATCTCAAATCGGGCAGATCGTTTTCCATAAATTTATTTATTTACAATCTCTAATAATTCAATTTCAAATATTAATGCTGCACCACCGGGAATTGCGCCACCTGCACCACGGTCGCCATAAGCAAGATCAGATGGAATATAAAGTTTCCATTTGCTGCCTACCGGCATCAATTGCAAAGCCTGCACCCAACCTTGTATAACGCCGGTAACCGGAATAGTAATAGGCTCGCCTCTTTTATAAGAATTATCAAATTCCGTCCCATCAATTAACGTCCCTGCATAGTTAGCTTTCACCGTATCTGTGGCTTTTGGAATGGGGCCATCGCCCTTAGTTTCTATTTCATATTGCAAGCCGCTTGGCAGCGTTGTAACACCGGGGCGTTTTTTATTTTCTTCAAGGAATTTTATTCCCGCTGCTTTTTCATCATTGCTTTTTTGTGACATATACTCTTGTAGTTTAGTTTGAATGGTCATGTTACATTGTTCTGGTGTCATTAGCGGGGCTTTGTCGCTATATACATCATCATAGGCCTTTTTCACCATGGCAGAATTTATTTTTGCTGCGCCTTGTGCTTTGTAGTAAGAAGCAGTTTGTACGCCCATGGCATAGCTAAGGCTGTCGACAGAGGACATTACTGCGGGTGGTACCGGCTTTTTCACCGACTGCACTTTGGCAGCAGGTTTTTTTACTTGTGCATACGAGAGAGAAAACAATAGAGGTAAAATAAATAGTATTCGTTTCATAAGATGGGTTTAAATAAAATTTTGCGCAAATATATTTCAATCTTCTCTAAAATCTTTTCCTGTCAGATTTATAAAAACATCTTCCAAATTAGCGGCTTTGGTAACTTTTGGCCTTTCAAAACCAGAGGCAACCAGGTCATCAATTAATTTATCCGGCGTTTGTAAAGCAATAATCCTGCCTTCATCCATGATGGCGACTCGCTCACACAATTGCTCAGCTTCGTCCATATAATGCGTAGTAAGAATGACGGTTGTGCCCTTATCCCGGATTTTTTTTATAAGATCCCATAAGTTGCGCCGGGCCTGCGGATCAAGGCCGGTAGTAGGCTCGTCCAGAAAAATAATTTTAGGTTCGTTGATCAATGTAGTGGCAATGGAAAAGCGCTGCTTTTGGCCCCCACTCATTTCCTTGTATTTATTTTTTGCCTTTTCTTTAAGATTTACCATTTCCAACAATGCATACGGATCAGTGCGGGTATTGTACAAACCGCAAAACATATCAATAAGTTCAAGCAGGTTCAGGCCGGGATAATAGCCGGATGTCTGCAATTGAACACCAATGATTTTTTTTATTTTGTCTGGCTCAGTATCAAGGTCAAGGCCGTTGACGATCACCTTTCCTGAGGTTTTATCACGCAGGGTTTCTATTATCTCAAGTGTAGTAGACTTGCCTGCTCCGTTTGGCCCAAGTAAGCCAAATATTTCACCTTCATATACATCGAATGAAATGCCTTTTACGGCTTCAAATTTTCCATAATTCTTTACCAGTTCTTTTACTGATATAATTGTATTATCCATTGAATTATTAAATTTTATTATCAAAAATCGCCGATCACTGACTACATTCTACTCCATTGACAATTGACTTAATGACTAATTAACTTATCAACCAATTAACCTACACCCTCCCCGTACATTCTTCAAGCTCCTCCATCATCCGTGCACTGCCTATAAAAAACGGTGAACGCTCGTGCAGTTCTGTTGGTTCCTTTTCAAGTATGCGTACTTTGCCGTCCGTTGCCTTCCCCCCCGCTACTTCTATTATATATGCAAGAGGGTTACATTCATAAAGAAGGCGCAGTTTACCTTTTGGCTTTAGCACGGTTGCAGGATACATAAATATCCCGCCTTTGATAAGATTGCGATGTACATCTGATACCATACTTCCGATGTAGCGCTGCGTATATGGGCCACCGTTATCCTTTGTTTTATTCTGGCAAATGTCAATATATTTCTTTACGGCATCGCTATACATAAAGAAATTCCCGTGATTCACTGAATACATTTTACCTGCTTCCGGGCACTTAATATTTGGATGGCTTAGGCAAAATTCACCTATAGATTGATCGAGGGTAAAACCATTGACGCCTCTTTTAGTTGCATAAACAAAAATGGTAGAAGATCCATAAATGATATACCCGGCAGCTACTTGCCTCATGCCAGCCTGCAGGAAATCTTTAATTGTTACGGCACTACCGGTTTCCGTCACGCGGCGATATACGCTAAAGATGGTTCCAATAGATACATTTACATCAATATTCGTACTGCCATCCAGCGGGTCAAACATGCAGACATACTTGGAGTCCCTGCTTATGTCATTGTCAAAAACAACCATGTCGTCTAACTCTTCGCTGGCGATACCTGCACAACTAATGCCGTGCTGCAACACGCCCATGAATTGATCGTTTGCAAATTCATCCAGCTTTTTTACTTCCTCACCCTGGATATTTACATCGCCGGTATCCCCAAGGATATCCACTAAACCCGCCTTGTTCACCTCTACATTCACACGCTTCGCCGCAAGGCCTACATCTCTTAAAAGCCCTGCTAGTTCACCGGTTGCTTTCGGAAAGGCCCGCATTTCTTTTAATGTGAATTCATCAAGCGTAAGAACGTTTCTATTTACCATTAGTAAAGTGAACTTTAAAATTTTTTGAAGAAAACAAAAGTAGGGCAATTAATTAATTTGAATAACGCGGGCAGATGTTGACGTGCACCATTCACCTAAGAGCATTATAAAACAGGACAAGGAAGAAATATCAATTATGTTTTGATAATTGATTTTCTTTGCTGGCAACAAAAATAGTATAGAATGAAGGTGTTCAAATTTGGCGGTGCAAGTATTAATAGTCTTGATCGTATACGAAATCTTGCCAGGATCTTAAGGGATTATGAAAATGAAAAAATACTTATAGTTATCTCTGCTATGGGCAAAGTGACAAATGCGCTGGAAAAAGTTGCAGAAGCTTTTTTTGACGGGAGAAAAGAAGATGCATTGCAGCTTTTTGAAAAAATAAAACAAAGTCATCTTGCCACATTAAAATATACGATCACCCAACAATGGGAAAAAACAACGGAGGACCTGCTCAATATTTTCACCGAAGTTGAGTGGCTACTGCATGATAAGCCAGTGAAAGATTTCAATTATTATTATGATCAGATAGTGTGTACCGGTGAATTGCTTTCCACCACACTTATGTCTTATTATTTAAATGAAGAGAAAATCTCCAACAAGTGGATTGATGTAAGAGATGTTTTGCGAACGGATGATGCTTTCAGGGAAGCTATTGTTGACTGGCACGTAACTGAAAAGCAAGTTGAAGAAAAAATAATGCCTTTATTTAACGGGAATAATTTTATCATCACGCAAGGCTTTATCGGCAGTACAGACGAAAACGAAAGCACAACACTCGGGCGGGAAGGAAGCGACTACACCGCTGCTGTTTTTGCGAACATCCTCAATGCCGAAAGTGTAACCATATGGAAAGATGTGGAGGGAGTAATGAATGCCGATCCAAAAGAATTGGATGAAGCTGCGGTGATGCCAAACCTCAGCTATACAGAAGTAATCGAGATGGCCTATTACGGAGCGCAGGTAATTCATCCTAAAACCATTAAGCCACTGCAAAATAAAAAAATTGACCTGTTGGTAAAATGCTTTTTAGATCCGCAACTACCCGGCACTGTTATATCTGGCAAAAGTGTACATGATTTGCCTCCCGTAATTGTTTATAAGCGCAACCAGGTATTGATTTCGCTACAAACAAAAGATTTCTCTTTTGTAGAAGGCGAGCCTGCCAATACTTTAAATGAAATACTTGAGCAGGTGAAAATAAAACCAAATCTTACGCAAAATGCCGCTATCAGCCTGTATGTATGTGCAGATGATGTAGCAGATAAAATTGAAAGCGCAGCTTTAAAATGTGATGAAAAGTTTGACGTGCTGCTCGAAAAAAATCTTACCCTTCTTACCATAAGGCACTACACCGGCGAGTTCATAGAAAAATTATCAGGGAATAAAGAAATTGTACTTCAACAAAAAACGAAAGAAACCATACAATTGCTGATGAGGGATATTAGTCAATAATATAGTCGCCCTTGCGGTCAATTAATATAAGAGGTACCTGCCTGGTCTCTTCAAATTTATCGTAAGCATCTTTTAGCTGTAGGGCAAATTTTTGAAGAGATGGATTATATTTCGCTGCGTTATTAAAATATTCCACAGACTTTTTTTGATCGTACCTTATCGGGAATACATGCACCGGGATATAGTCTTCGCCATTGGCTTTTGCGTAGGTGGTAATAATATAAAGCTCCTCTATTTCATCATCTGTTACGGGTATGCACCCAACGGATACACAACTTCCGTGAATATAAATATCGCCACCCGGCCGCAATGAATCACTTAAAATTTGATCAGAAGCATTGGGGTAATTTAACCCTAATGAAAGATGATAATTACTATGCGGATTAAATTCATTGATATAATAAAAGCCTTCCGGTACCTGGTAATCGCCCTGCAATCTTTTAGGCCCCATCGTGCCGCTCTGCATACAGACTTTATAAGTTTTAAAAAGCTTATATTTTTCTTTAGCAGCATTTTTTACCCAGACTTCAAGTTGTGAATCATATTTAAAGCTGCGGATATAAACAAAGTTTGCAGGCCATTGCAAGCCCTTTGCTTCAAAGTCTTTTTGCAATAGTTGTTCTTTATTATTGAAAACGGCTGAAATTTTTAGAGAAGCTTTTTGCTCATCAACAAAAGAATACTGTGCATACGACGTGACCGAAATGATTAACGAAAATAATCCTACGAAAAACCTGGAAAAGTTATTGCTCATTGATGTCTTTGCTACGATGTAAGAACGTAAAAATAATTTTTTTATTGAAATGAAAATTAGCTGGAAGATATCTTAACGATTAATTTTAAAAGTAAGTATCAAGTGCTTCCTCAACATTATCCTTCATCCATACAACCTGCGTTTAAGCCCCTCCCCTGGAGTGCCTGTCCCGATTTTTTTTCGGGAGGTTGGGGAGGCTATAAGTTTCCTCTCTCCTCCTGCTCTCTTTCGATGGCTTCAAACAAAGCCTTAAAATTTCCTTTGCCAAAACTCTTTGCTCCTTTGCGTTGTATTATCTCAAAAAATAAGGTAGGCCTGTCTTCCACCGGCTTGCTGAATATCTGGAGAAGGTAGCCTTCATCATCTTTGTCTATTAAAATCCCTAATTTACTTAAAGGCACAAGGTCTTCATCAATATGCCCTACCCTTTCTAAAACCGTAGAATAATAGCTTGCAGGTATTTTTAAAAACTCAACGCCGCGCTGCTGAAGTACTGTGACTGTTTCTATAATATTATTTGTAGCAATTGCTATATGCTGGCAGCCTTCACCATCATAAAAATCAAGGTATTCTTCCACCTGGCTTTTTTTCTTTCCCTCGGCAGGTTCATTTATTGGGAATTTCACATAGCCGTTACCGTTACTCATTACTTTGCTCATAAGCGCAGAATATTCTGTAGAAATATCTTTGTCATCAAAGCTTAAAATATTCTTGAACCCCATTACTTCTTCATAAAAATTTACCCATTTATTCATTTGGTTCCAGCCGACATTGCCTACACAATGGTCAACATATAAAAGGCCGGTGTCTACAGGATTGTAATCACTTTCCCACTTACGGTAACCGGGCATAAATACCCCATTATAATTTTTTCTTTCAATAAAAAGATGTACGGTATCTCCATAAATATGTATGCCGCTCATAACTATTTCGCCATCTCCATCTGTGGTATGCAACGGTTCCATAAAGCTTTTGGCACCACGACCCGTAGTTTCTTCCCAGGCGGAAGTAGCATCATCCACTTTTAAAGCAATCATTTTTACTCCATCTCCGTGCTTATGCACATGATCAGCTATTTCACTGTTTTGCTTTAAAGCAGTCGTTAATACAAACGTCAGTTTATTTTGCCTAATCACATAGCTTGCCTTATCTTTTACGCCAGTCTCAGGGCCGGCATAAGCAAGTGATTGAAAGCCGAAAGCTGTTTTATAATAATGGGCGGCTTGCTTTGCATTACCTACATAAAACTCCACATAATCAGTACCATGCAAAGGCAGGAAATCTGCCTGTTGTTTCTTATCTGGAAAAGGTGCAATCGTTGATGCTTTCATGAGTCTAATTTTATCAAAGTTAAAAAAAGAAATGCGGCTATTTTCATCCGCCAAAAGACTAAGTAATTCCTATCCTGGCCTTGCATTACAACAAGCCCTGTCTTTGGCAGGATTTATGCAACATTCCCAATAAAACCAATTAGCATGAAAAAAATATTTAATACCTTTTTAATTATAGTAGCCACTTTCTTTTTTACCAGTTGTTCATCTACAAAAAATGCAACTGACCTGAAAGCCAAAACCGGCAACCTTGACGGCACATGGACGATATCAAATATTTCTGTAGATGTACCTTCTACTTTTAAAGTGACCGATGTATTTGACGAAGCGCCTTACCAGGATTTCCAGGGAAGCACATGGAACCTTGTTCGCAATGGAAAAGGCTCATTCACTTTGGCAAACGGAACCAAAGAAGACATTTATTGGAGCATAAATGGTAAAGGTGAAAATGCAGAATTCCAATTCAAAAAACTCAATGGTATGAAGGCAAAAAATGTGGAAGATGGGTACCGTCTTCAATTGCAAAATATAGCCAGCAATAGTTTTGTTGCCAGGTCGCCGATTGATCTTGGCAATGGCAATACCGGTTATATCAGCTATACATTTACAAAATAATTTTTAAAATACTTTTTTTAAAAACGGCCTGCTTATCGCAGGCCGCTTTCCTTATAAAAAATTCCAACACCTTTTGACTAAAGTCAATCCCATTTTTGTATTTATTCCACGACCTAAAGAATGCGACAATTAGAATCTTAATTAATTATCCATATAGCCTCTCCATTTAATACTTTCATTTTTCTACCTTCCTGACATTATCTTGCACAAAAATTCTTCATGCAAAAAGCAGGGATTTTAGGTGGTGGACAATTGGGGCGAATGTTATTACAAGCTGCAGCAAATTATCCTGTAGAAACATTTGTGATGGAAAATGATGCGGAATGCCCGGCAGCAAATCTTTGCACTCACTTCGTACAAGGCGATATTACCAATTTTGATGATGTATATAATTTCGGCAAGAGTCTTGACGCCATTACTATTGAAATAGAATCGGTAAATGTGGAGGCTTTACAGAAGCTTGAAGAAGAAGGTATAAAAATTTTTCCAAAACCTGCGGCGCTGTCAATTGTAAAAAATAAAATTCTTCAAAAGCAATTTTATGCAGATAATCAAATCCCAACGCCGGCCTTTATCGTTACAAATAATAAAGAGGAACTAAAGAATAATGTTTCGTTTTTACCTGCAGTCCACAAACTTGCCATAGGTGGCTACGACGGGCGGGGTGTGGTTATTCTTAAAAGAAAAGAGGACGTAGATAATGGTTTCGACAAACCGGCGGTACTTGAAAAAAAAGTTAATATCAAAAAAGAGCTTGCTATAATCGTTGCCATAAGCGAGGCCGGCGAAGTTGCCATTTACCCTCCGGTTGATATGATTTTTAATAAAGATTTCAATTTATTGGAATACCAACTTAGCCCTGCGCAACTTGATCAGCAAATATTATGGAAGGCAGAAGCGATCGCACTAACGGTTGCCAAAAATTTTAAGAGCGCAGGCATTTTTGCGATTGAAATGTTCCTGGATACTGACAACAATGTGTTGGTAAATGAAACAGCGCCGAGAGTGCATAACAGCGGGCACCATACTATAGAAAGTAATTACTCTTCACAATTTGACATGCTATGGCGCATTATGCTTGGTTATCCTTTAGGCAATACCGATCATATAATACCGGGCGCAATCGTAAACCTGATAGGAGAAGAAAATTATACGGGCAAAGTAAAATATGAAGGACTGGAAAAAGTGCTGGCAATAGATAATGTGTTCGTGCATATTTATGGCAAGAAAGAAACGCGCCCTGGCCGCAAAATGGGCCATGTGACCATCCTGAGTAAAGAGCGCCAGGAATTGCTGCACACCTCGAACAAAATAAAAAACTTGTTGAAAGTAATTTCAGAATAAAATTTTGATGCAAAGGTTTTTATAAACTTTAGCGTCTTATAAAACCAATACAAAAAAATCAGAAATCGCCATAATGAAATTGAAGCATCGGAAACTCCTGGCAGGAATTCTCTTTTTATTTATACTATCATCCTGCAGCAGCAAATCTGAGGATACCGCATCTGCCGGAAAAAAAAATAACAAGCAACGGCCTGCAAATGCGTCATTATCTGTGGAAGGATATTTAGTGCAGGCTTCAGTGCTAAATTCCACTATAGAAGTTGCGGGCACATTGTTGCCATTTGAAGAAACAGAAATACATCCCGAAGTTCCGGGAAAAATTGTTTCACTCTCCATCAAAGAAGGCGCTATAGTTCAGCGCGGCACTTTGCTCGCAAAGCTCTTTGATGGCGACCTGCAGGCTCAATTACATAAGCTGAATGTGCAATTGCAAATAGCAAATAAAACACAAGACCGGCAAGAGCAATTATTAAAGATTGGCGGCATCAGCCAGCAGGATTATGACCTGAGCCTCTTGAATGTAAGTACAATAAAAGCGGACATGCAAGTGTTGCAGGCTGATATTTCTAAGACTGTTATCAGGGCGCCGTTCTATGGTAAAGTAGGTTTTAAAAATATAAGTATTGGCGCTTATGTCACGCCCGCAACCGTTGTGACCACCATTCGTCAAATAAACAAGCTAAAGCTTGAGTTTGGCGTACCCGAAAAATACACGCCGAAAATAGCGATCGGCAACGTAATTAATTTTACCACTGAAGCATCCAATAAATTATATAGCGCAAAAATTGTAGCGACTGAATCAGGAATTACAGAAGAAAACCGCAGCCTGAAAGTACATGCTGTTGTTGAAAACGTTGATAAAAATATAACCGCAGGATCTTTTGCAACGGTGAGTTTTAATATGGGAGATAATAATGATGCTATAATGGTGCCGACACAATCTATCATTCCCGGAGCAAGGGATAAAAAAGTAATTGTTTACCGGAATGGAGTTGCAAATTTCAATATAGTCGTGACCGGGGAAAGAGACTCAGCAAGAGTTGAAATATTGAAAGGCCTTTCGGCAGGTGATACAATAATTACCACAGGTTTATTGTCTATTAAACCCGGGAGTAAAATAAGTCTTTCATCTTTAAAAAAGCAGGAGAACAAGTGAATATTTCGCATACAAGTTTACGTCGTCCCGTGTTTGCCATTGTTATGAACCTGGCGATCGTTTTATTTGGCGTAATCGGGTTTAAATTTCTCGGCATAAGAGACTATCCCGCAATTGATCCTCCAAATATTTCTGTACGCACCTCTTACTCGGGCGCCAACTCCGACATTATAGAATCGCAAATAACAGAGCCGATCGAAAAGGCAATTAATGGGATTGCCGGGGTAAAAAATATCACTTCATCAAGCAGCGAGGGCAGCAGCAATATCAACGTGGAATTTGACCTCGGCATTGACCTTGAAGCTGCGGCTAACGATGTACGTGATAAGGTATCGCAGGCGGCTCGCCAGCTTCCCCAGGATGTAGATGCACCACCTGTTGTATCGAAAGCCGATGCAAGTGCCCAGCCAATTATTGCTGTTACCGTACAAAGTAGTACCCGAAACCTTCTCGAGGTTACGGAGTACGCAAACAATAATGTAATTGAGCAATTACAAACCATTCCCGGCGTAAGCTCGGTATCAATTTGGGGCGAAAAAAGATATGCCATGCGAATATGGCTGAAGGCAGATCAGCTAAATGCATACGGACTTACTGCTGATGATATTCAGCAGGCATTGCTTACACAAAGTGTTGAGCTACCCGCAGGAAAAATTTATGGAAACACTACAGAGCTTTCTGTTCGCACTTTTGGAAAATTAAATACAGAAGATCAGTTCAATGACCTTGTTATAAAAAATATTAATGGCGTAAATATAAAATTAAAAGATGTTGCGGATGTTGTACTCGGCCCGGAAAATGAACAATCAGGATTGAAGGAAAGTGGCATTCCCATGATTATGTTGGCCATTGTTCCGCAACCCGGTTCTAATTATGTTTCCATATCAAATGAATTTTATAAAAGATTAGAACAAATAAAAAAAGAAGTTCCCGCTGACTTTAAACTTGGCATCGGGATGGACCAGACAAAATTTATTAAGCGTTCTATTTCAGAAGTGGAAGAAACGCTTTTTATTTCCCTGATCCTCGTAATCCTTATCATTTACTTATTTTTCCGCGATTGGCTAATTGCAATACGCCCGTTACTGGATATTCCTGTTTCTTTAATTGGAGCATTCTTTATCATGTACCTGTTTGGCTTTACTATTAATGTGCTTACTCTTCTTGCAATTGTATTGGCAACCGGTCTTGTGGTAGATGATGGAATAGTAGTAACTGAAAATATTTTCAAAAAAATGGAGGCCGGAATGAACAAATACCAGGCGGCAAGAGAAGGCTCCAAAGAAATTTATTTCGCCGTTATTTCCACATCAATTACCCTGGCTATTGTTTTTCTGCCCATCATATTTTTAGAAGGTTTTACAGGCAGGCTTTTCCGCGAATTTGGAATTGTTGTTGCAGGAGCTGTGCTCATCTCCGCATTTGTGTCGCTTACGTTGACGCCCGTTCTAAATGTAAAACTTACCAGCAAAAAACTGGGGCACTCATGGTTTTATAAAAAGACAGAACCATTTTTTACTGCAATGGAAATGGGGTATAAAAATAGTTTAGCCCGTTTTATGAAAGTAAAATGGATGGCTTTTGTTCTTGTTGCCGCTTGCTTCGGTATTATCTGGTCTATTTTTACAACTATTCCTTCTGAATTGGCACCTCTCGAAGATCGCAATCAATTCAGGCTAAGCGTTACGGCCCCCGAGGGAACTGCCTATGAATATATGGATTCATATATTGACAGCATTAACCAAATGATCATTGACTCCGTCCCTGAAAAAACAAGAATCATAAGCCTTACTGCTCCCGGATTTGCAAGCGGTGCCACTAACAGCGGATTTATAAATGTAACCCTTACAGATCCTAAGGACAGGAAAAGAACACAGCAACAAGTTGTAGATGCTGTTAATAAAAATCTTAAAAATTATCCCCAGGGCAGAGCATTCGCTTCGCAGGAGCAAACGATTTCCGTAAGCAGGCGTGGAGGGCAACCTGTTCAATTTGTAATTCAAAATAATGATTTTGAAAAAATACGAAAGGTGCTTCCTCAATTTCTTGATGAAGCCAACAACAGCCCTGTATTTGAAGGCGTGGATGCTGATCTGAAATTTAATAAGCCCGAGCTCAGGGTAAACATTGACCGCCTCAGGGCAAGTGAATTAGGTGTAAGTGCAGATGCTATTTCAAGAGCAATGGAACTGGCTTATAGTGACAGGCGATTCGGGTATTTTTTAAAATCGGGAAAACAATACCAGGTATTGGGGCAGGTAGATCGTAACGAGAGGGACGACCCCAATGATCTAAGTAAATTAATGGTTAGAAATAACAGGAATGAAAATATACGTCTCGACAATTTAGTATCTACCACAGAAGCTTCCGCGCCGCCAACTATTTATCATTTTAACAGGTATAAGTCAGCGACCATATCTACCGGCCTGGCAGACGGATACACCGTCGGAGACGGCATTAAAGAAATGAATAGAATTGCTAAAAAAGTGTTGGATGATTCTTTTACGACTGCATTAAGCGGCACTTCGAGGGATTACGCAGAAAGTTCCGGCAATACTTTATTTGCATTTGTACTGGCGCTAATACTAATCTATCTTGTTTTATCCGCGCAATTCGAAAGCTTCATTGATCCCTTTATTATAATGATCACAGTGCCTTTGGCATTAGCCGGTGCCTTACTTTCTTTATGGATATTTAACCAGACGTTTAATATTTTTTCACAGATAGGAATGATCATGCTCATTGGCCTCGTCACCAAAAACGGAATTTTAATCGTGGAATTCGCTAACCAAAAAAGAAAGGCAGGTATGAAAAAAGCAGAGGCGGTAATTGAATCCGCTTTTCTGAGACTTCGCCCAATTCTAATGACAAGCCTTGCCATGTCACTTGGAGCATTGCCATTGGCTCTTTCCATTGGTGATGCTTCCACAAGCCGCATACCACTGGGAGTTGTAATTGTTGGCGGCATCATGTTCTCCTTAATTCTTACTTTATATGTTGTGCCTGCCATGTATGCTTTTCTTTCATCTAAAAAAACGCCATTGAATGAAGCGTTGTAGCAGCATCCTTTTAATATATTTTCTACAGGCATCCATTTTTACGGGACAACTTTGTGCACAGGATACTTTATTAACCGTTGAGGATGCAGTGAAATATACCATCGAAAATAATTTTGCCGTGAGCATTAGCCGCAATATTGTTGAAATTGGAACCATTAATAATAACTGGGCAAACGCCGGTGCTATTCCTGTAATAAGCGCTACCGCTAATAAAACGATCGGATCAAATAATCTTCAGCAAAAACTTAGCAATGGCACTACCACTATCCGCAACGGTAATGTGACCAAAAATACCAATGCGGGCGTAGCAGTTACCTGGCCGGTATTTGATGGCTTTAAGATGTTTGCCACAAAAAGAAGGCTGGAGGAGTTAGAAAGAAATGGTGAATATGCTTTTCGCAAAGCATTGAATGAAGCAGTTTATAATGTAATTATTTCTTATTATAATGTTGTTACTATAAAAGAGCAATTACGGTCCACAGCGGAACAAATAGCTCTTTACCAGGAAAGATATACGCTTGCACAGCGACGTTTTGAAATAGGAACCGGGGCGAAATATGAAGTGTTGCAGGCCGAAGTGGATCTTAACGAACAACAATCTCTTCTGTTATCAAACCAAAATTCCCTGGAGCTCGCAAAAGTTTCTCTTAATAATCTTATGGGCAAAATGCCGGACACTTCTTACCATGTAGTGGATACAATTATTGTACACTCATTACCTTCAATGGCCGATGTACAAAATAAGATTGAACAACAAAACCCCGACATACTTCTGGCCAACAGTGACCTTAAAGTATTATTTGAAACACGAAAAGAAATAAATGCTGAAAGATTCCCCGTAGTTACGCTGAACGGGTATTACAATTTTGTAAGAAGCAGTAATGGTGCAGGTTTCACTTTATTCAACCAAACGTATGGGCCTTCAGGTGCAATCGGAATTGCTGTGCCGCTGTTTAATGGCGGTCTTATAAAAAAGCAGGTAGCCGTAACCGATATACAGATAAAAAATCAGAATATCACTCTTGCTGAAACAAAGAATAATATACAGGCCACGCTAGCCAATGCCTATATTAATTACAATAATTCTTTAAAAATAGTCGCCCTGGAAAATAGTAATTTACAATTAGCCTCAGAGAATATTTTTATCGCAAGGGAAAGATTTAAAACTCTAAATATTACTTCGGTAGAATTAAGGCAGGTGCAGATAAGCTACAGCGATGCAAAAAATCGCTTATATACTGCACTCTATAATGCGAAAATTGCCGAAGCCCAGGTAGCCTTGGTCTCGGGGGATATTGGAAGTTTGTGACATTGGCAATTGGTTAATTAGTTTATTGGTTAATTAGGTAATTCGGCAATAGTCCAATCATTCATCAAATGAACCATTTAACCAATCAAACACATAACTAATAAACTACTCAACCACTTAACCAATAAACTATTTAACTATTTTGCAGTATGCAAGTAAAAGTTGGAATTATAATGGGCAGTGACAGCGACCTCCCGGTGATGGAAGGCACTGTAGATGTTCTTAAAAAGTTTGATATACCCTTTGAAATAACCATAGTTTCAGCGCACCGCACTCCGCAAAGAATGATGGAATACGCCACCACTGCACATTCCAGGGGATTAAAAGTAATAATAGCTGGTGCCGGTGGTGCCGCTCATTTGCCTGGTATGGTGGCCTCTCTTACAATTTTGCCTGTAATAGGTGTTCCTATTAAATCTTCTAACTCTATTGATGGGTGGGATTCCATATTATCTATTTTGCAAATGCCTAACGGCGTGCCGGTTGCAACTGTGGCGCTTAATGCAGCAAAAAATGCAGGAATATTAGCTGCCGAAATTTTAGCGATAGCAGATGATTCTCTTTCTCAAAAGCTTGTCGGCTTTAAAAATGAAATGAAAGAAAGTGTAGAGAAAAAGGCGGAGCTTATGAAAAAAGAACAAAATTAATTTTGTACCCAAAGCATACCCTAATTAAAAAAAGGCACAAAGAAATTATTTTTCTCTGCACCTTTTATCTTCACAACTTTACATGATTTCAAATTAGATCTTCACAAGCGGTAAAAAAGCTAAAGGCTGTGTAGTTAAGCCTGAATTATTTAGTGGCTTGATCGTTTCAGTTTCTACTCCTTTATGCTGAATAGAATTAGATGTTCCCAGAATAAACAAAACCGGAATTGCAATACCCACCATAAGTACCTGGAATGAATATAAAATTCTTTTGAAAAGTTCGAGATTTGAAATTTTGATTTGATTTGTTACTGCGCTCATTTTTATAAATTTTTATTGTTTTTGATGTTAATTACAATACAAAGATATGGTTTAAAACATGATCTATGCAATGCATAGTACATTGAATGGCATAATAGCGTTTTTATTGGTAAAAAAAGATATATGAGTGGTGGGAATGTTGTGTGGATAAAGAATATCCTGGTTAAAATTTAAGTTATAACAGGTAATACCCTTAACCACAAAACATAAAAAAGGTGCTGGGGTTCAGCACCTTGAAATTGGTTTTTCAATATCAGGTAAAAATTTACGATATAATCCAAAAATTATAATATAGGCAGATGATCAATTAAAATAAAGTTTTCGTTTAAATAAGGTGGAATAAAAACCATCCCGGGGCAAATAAAGAGGGAAGTATGAGTTATAATCAATGATTATAGTCATTGCAAAAGTATTAACAGATTATGAAACTTCAAAATATTTGAGTATTAATTAAATGAATTTACCAATTATTGCAAATTATCTTTCTAAACATTAAATTTTGTCTCATTTTATGAAATATTTTCAATTAACAAACAAAATTTTAATAGATATGGGGTTATTTAGAAGGGATAATCAATACCAATTGTAGCATTGAAATTCTGATAGCGCCATTCCCGGTTATCATTGCCTGTCCCGAATAGATGTTGAAGAGTTATCGCGGGAATCTGCCAGCCACTATTCTCTAAAACATCTGGTCTTTTAAAACGAAATCCAACATCAAACCTTATAAGAAAATAACTGAAATCAAATCTAAAACCGACACCGGAGGATACCCCCAGTTGCTTATATAAGTTTTGAAATTTAAATTGCGTAGTGTCAGCGCTTCCATCTGGCTTTGTGTTTTTATAATTCCAAATATTGCCAACATCAGCAAACAGCGCCATTTTAAAAAGTATAGCGTTTGAAAAAAGTGGAGCTACATTAAAACGATACTCCGTATTTCCTTCCAATTGTATATCACCCGTGCGGTCGTTAAATAATGCATTGTTGATGTATGGCGCCAATGCCTGGCCTCCAATACCAATTCCACGAACGGGCCAGCCGCGCATACTGTTTGGCCCTCCACCAAAATATTGCTTAAAAAATGGAAGTGTAGTATCACTTTTTGAAATGGGGATGCCCACCCCCGCAAAAGCCCGAAAAGCAATCGCCGACTTAGGATGATTTATTGTGTAAGTATATTCTATATCTCCCTTAACAAATTCTCTTAAGTACTGATTGAAAAAATTTCCATTTTGCGAATTTTTATTGCGCTGTTTCAACAAACCGTATGGTAAGCCGGACTCTTCAAAATTAGCTTTCACCGTACTTATAATTTTTGGATTTTTGGGATTCACATGAGCGTTTTTATAGCCGACACCTGCACCCATTACCAGCGCCGTATTAAATGAATACTTGAGAAAGGGATAATTAGCTAAAGTCTTATTAAAACTATCTGACCTGTTATACAAACGGTGATAATCGAAATTGAGCAGCCTAAAGCTCCAGATATGATTTTCATTATTTGTAAAATTGAAGCCATATCCAAAGCTTACAATTTGCTGGTTAAAAAAATCAATCCTGTTCACCAATGAAAAATTGGTATTGATGAAAGACTGCTTCGTAATCAAACTACTCTTGTTATAAACACTAAAGGGGAAAATAAATTTAGGAAACAGGATATTATTAGTATAGGTTATCTCATTAGAATTTACGAGAGTACCACTGCTATTACGTTTGGAAGTATTGAATTCCACTCCTACCCTTACAGAGTTTGTCATACGTATTGCTTCCTTTGCCAGGTTTCTATCCGTAACACTTATATTTCCCGCTACGCCAAGGAGGTTGCCCGAGCTGGCGCCCGATATGTTGCTGGTAGTATTATTAGCAGAATAACTTAATTCAATATTCCCTTCAAAAGCATACTTTTTAATAGGGATCAGCTTTACTATAAGGTCCAGGAGATTAGTATCTTTTTTCTCAACGATATCTATGTTGGGATTTTCCCAAACTCCTAACTTATAAAAATTACTGATCGTTTTATAAAAATCGTCCTGCCGGTAAACTTCACCTTTTTTTAATGCAAGATTATTATTAGGAAGATAAAATTTGAAAAGTTTCTCGTGATATCTCGTAATATAATTTCTTGAAACGTGCTCTTTCAACGTTGTGTCATTATAATTATCTCCGGGATGATAATCAGGTAAAACATAAATATTATTGATATAATATTTATTAAGCTTTGTGGTATCCGGGGAGTTATTTAATTGAATCCCCAACCTTATAGACGGCTTATCTCTTTTTTCATTTGCTTCCGCAAGTAAACGTAACTGTTCAAAAGGATCTTCTGAAACAGTAGTGAGGGCTGCAATAGTTGTATCGCCGGTGACCCTTAATTCATCTGCGGTAAATTTATAGTAGCCATTATTGCGAAAAAGATTTACCAGCCTGTTAGATTCCTCCTGTATAGCACTCTTAGTGACAGGGCTATTCGCTTGCAACGGCGTATTTCCTTTGGTGCTTATAGCGAGACTCTCTAATTCCGGCTGGTCAAACAAATAAGCTAATGTATCAACTGTTGTGCGTTTACCGGCTATCACTTCATAGTTAGTAATTACACGTTTTTGAGCGCCATTTTTTTTAGTCACTGTATCAAAGGAATAACTAACTAAGGGGCTGTAGTAACCAATATTAACCATGGACGAGTGCATATTTTCCGCAGATTGTATAATAGCATTTGTATCAAAGACAGGCGGTTTCGTTATATAATGAAGGACAAATGCAACGTCTTTTATTTTTACTTTAGCACTATCATCAAGCTGTGTATTTAGCCTGGAATTGATTATCACTCTTTCGTCGCTGCTTATGTCATTTGCATTAAGGCTTATATTGTTCTTAAAAACAAAGGGCATATTTTTTTGATACTTTCGCACGAAAGTAAATCCTGAGTATTTTGTAGAAGTAGCACAACCAGATAGAATAGAAAATGCAACAATTAAAACAATAAATCCTGGAAAGTTTTTACGGGAAATAAGTCCATTCATAATAGAACAACATGTTGAGCAAAAAAGTCGCCAAATATATTCAAAGTTTAAGCCATAAAAAATTAAGGGATGATCTGGGAGCTTTTGTAGCCGAAGGCCCGAAAGTAGTGAGCGAGCTTTTATCATCCGGAAAATTCAATTGCAAACTTATTTGCGCTGACAAAGAATGGCTTGAGCAATCGCAGAATTTTATCAGTATTCCGGTCGAAGAGATTTTTGAAATTGACCAAGAGACATTAAAAAAAATTTCCTTGCTGAAAACAGCTAATAAAGTTGTTGCCGTTTTTTATAAAAAAGAAGAAATACATCTTCCTCCTTTTAGTAATAAAATAACCTTGCTTTTAGACGGCATCAGTGATCCGGGAAACTTAGGTACAATCATCCGCATTGCAGATTGGTTCGCAATTGAAAATATTATTTGTAGCGAAAATTGTGTTGATTGCTATAACCCAAAAGTTGTGCAATCCACTATGGGAAGTCTTGGGCGCGTAAATCTCTTCTACAAAGAATTATCATCTTTTATATCTGCCAATAAAAATATTCATACTTATGCAGCAGCCTTGGCAGGGCGGCCTCTTTCAGCGTTTAAAAATTTACAGGAAGCTTTCATATTAATAGGCAATGAATCAAAAGGCGTCAGTGAAAAATTATTAGCGATGTCCACGGATCAAATCACCATACCAAAATATGGCGATGCAGAATCTCTTAATGCTGCGGTAGCAACGGGAATTATTTTATCACATTTAAGCCCCCTGTCCCCCGAAGGGGGAACTTAGATCAATTCCTTTTGCACGATGGATAATTTTTTTAGATGCCAAGTTTTAAGAGCTAAGGCCTTTGATTTATTAAGCCGATTTGTGTTTACCTCATTTATTCTGGTTCCCTGTTTGCCAATCTATCACGGTTCCCCCCTTCGGGGGATAGGGGGCTTATCAAATCATTTTGCCTGCATCTCTGTTGGATTCGGGAGTAGAACTTGAGGACATCAAATTTCTTTGATTTATCAAGCGATTTTGTGTTTAACCATTTACACTGTAATTGCAGTAAGCTGCCCTATCCTGGGTTTCCGATTAGTCAATCTATTCTGGGTTCCCCCTTCGGGGGATAGGGGGCTGCTTCTACCTAAACTCAATTGCCTTCACAGGCTGTATTTTTCTGATAAGCAGCGAAGGTATCAGCAGCATTATAAAACAAACGATAAGTGTTGCAACATCAATTGCTACTACTTGCCACCAAACTACACTTGCGTGGGCAACATCCATGAAATAGGCTTCCTCATCCAACTTTATAAAGCCGGTCTTTTCCTGGAGAAAACATATCCCAAGGCCCAATAATGTCCCTGCAATTATTCCCGTCACAGCAATAATGGTTGTATTATAAATAAAGATTTTCTGTATGGAAAAGTTTTGTGCTCCCAGCGCTTTCAATATCCCTATCATCCTTGTTCTTTCCAGCACAAGAATGATGAGGCAGGTGATAAGATTAACCACCGCAACTACCATCATTATGCCAAGTAAAATGCTTTTTATTCTTCCCTGCAGGTTAAGCCAGTCAAATATATTTGGAGAAATTTCCTGCATGGTTTTACTGTACCACCTGCCGGGCAAAGCATCGGAATCAAACAAAAGATTATTTACTGAATCTGCTTTCTTGTAATCCTTTAGGAAAATTTCGTAGCCACCAATTTCCCGCGGCGACCAATCGTTTAGCCGCTGTATTAGTTTTATATCGCCTATGCAAAAATTGTGATCATATTCGTCTATCCCTGTTTTGAAAATTCCAGCAATCTTTAGCTTCCGTGCCCGCTGACTTCCATCGCTTTGTATAAAAAGTATAATGGCACTGTCATTTACATTCGCCTCCAATTGATTGGCTGCATACTGCGAAATATCAATGTCTTTACTGTAGCTGCTATCTGCAAATGATATCCATTTCCCTTTTACAAGAAAAGAATTGATGCGGCTAAAATCAAAGCTGCTGTCTATACCTTTCATCAACACACTTTCGATATCGTCTTTGTACCTTATGATCGCAGATTTTGTAGCATATCTTTCTACGCTTTTTACGTCCGGAAGCGCATGTAAAAAGCTCTCTAAAGTATCATTTCTTTCAATGGGTGTTTCTTCAGCAATATTTGCTTGTGTTAATACAGTTTGTTGCACGCGTATGTGTCCCCAGAAACTGAAAACTTTATTACTTATTACATTTTGGAAGCCATTAACAAAACTCAATGCAACTATCATGACGGCTACACTTATCATGGTAGCGGTAATTGCCAGTCCGATTATGAAACGCGAAAAAGTTTTTTGCCTGTTGAAAGCAATGCGCTTTGCTATAAAAGAGGAAACATTCAAACGTGAGTAAATTTGGTATCTTGTAAAACTAATTTTTTTAAAACATTTAAATGAATTCCTCAAAAATCCTTCCTTATAAATTCTTTCAAATTGCTATTCTTTTCATTATTCCTTTATGTATTCATGCCCAGGCTCCCGATAGCATTTATAAAAACAATATTAGGACAGCAAAGCTTTATCCACGCGGAGATCAGCTAAGCATGCCCGTTATAAACCTCGCAAGCGGCGACCAGGTAGAACTTCATTTTGATGATATGGATGCCGATACAAAATATTATTATTATACTTATCAACTTTGCAATAGCGACTGGACGCCCGTCAACCTTAGCCAATTTGATTATCTGAAAGGATTTACACAATTGCGCATCAACAATTACCGTTATTCTTCCCTGGCCTACACACGTTATACGCATTACCAGGCAATGCTTCCAGACAGGAGCATATATCCAATAAAATCAGGCAATTATATTTTAAAAGTTTTTTTAGATGGCGACACTTCAAAGCTTGCTTTTACAAAACGCCTAATGGTTGTTGATAATAAAGCAGCAATAATTGCAAAGGTAGCACAGCCGTTTCAGCCGGAATATTTTCGAACGCATCAAAGAGTAGAATTTAGTATAGATGTAAAAGGGCTTGACTCCTACAATGCAGCCCAACAGGTAAAAGTGGTTGTGTTACAAAATTTTCGCTGGGACAACGCAGTTAAAAACTTAATTCCCACATTTATAAGGGGCGATAAGCTTGAATATAATTCACCGGATAAAGCAGTGTTCGGCGGCGGCAAAGAGTGGCGGTGGCTTGATTTGCGGGATTTTCACCTGCAAAGTGATCGTGTATTGACTGCCGATTACAAAAAAAATTCAACAGATATTTTTGTTCGCCCCGATGGACCGAGAGATGCCCAGCGCTATGTATATTATCGTGATTTCAACGGCATGAATTCCATTGAAGCCATACGTGGTGTGAATCCTTTTTGGGAAGCAGACTATGCAACGGTGAATTTTACATTTGTACCTCCTAACGGTGTAGCATATCCCAGGCAGGATGTCTATCTTTTCGGGCAGTTAACTAACTATAATTATGCAGATAGCCTTAAGATGACCTTTAATCCTGACAAAAGAGTGTATGAAACCCATCTTTTTTTGAAGCAGGGCTATTACGACTATACTTATGTAGGAGTGGATAAAAATAATCCTGCAATTAGAAATGAATTTGACGGCAATTACTATGAAACCGAAAATATTTACACCATTTTAGTTTATTATAAATCATTTGTTGGCCGGTCAGATGAATTGATTGGCGTGGCAACGTTTGATTCACGCACAGATAAACCGGGATTGAGTTTTTAAAAAAAAATTATTTATAATGGAACCTGCATTGCAAAATATACAATCGCTCTTCGGAAATTCTATATACTAACCTGTGTTCATCGTTAATCCTCCTGCTCCAATAACCAGAATAATTTCCTTTCAGAGGTTCGGGTTTTCCAATTCCTTTAAATGGAGAGCGAAGGCAATCCTTTATCAGTTCATTTACACGCGAAAGAATTTTGGGATCTGTTTTTTGCCAATATAAATAATCTTCCCAGGCATTTGTTTGCCAGGCTAATTCCATTATTCAACTAATTTATGTTTTTTTGATTTTCCTTTCTCCATTTCTTCTATAGCATCATCTAATCGTTTCCTATTGGCTTTTGTTGAGGTAAGGTAAATGGTTTCCTTAAAAGCATTATATTCATCAAGGCTCATTACTACCACGTTTTTCCCCTTCCCTCTTGATACCACAAGTACTTCAGCATCGTTGCTCACCCTGTTGAGATTTTCGGTAAGGTTATTCCTGAACTCAGTATAATTTAAGACATCCATAAGTACTTATTTAAGTACTAAAACTAATAAAATATATTTAAGTCATTTACTTTTTTAAAAAATCAATTTGTAATTACTTCATTAAGTTTAATTCGTGAAATGATTTCCTATATTTGCAGCCGGCAAGTCTTATACGGCCAGCTCCTACAGAACTCCCCCAGGATCGGAAGATAGCAAGGGTATGCGGTTGAGCGGTGCGATGTAAGTAACTTGCCGATTTTTTTTGTTTTAACTGAAAAGACAAACCGTACATTCAGCTTCATTCTCACCTTGATTTCAAATTTACATTAACGTTATCCTCATCTTTATATTCAATTTTAAATCAAATATCTTTGCAAAATCAATCACAATTTAAAAGATAATTAATTATGAAATTCTTTATTGATACGGCAAACCTTGACCAGATCAAAGAAGCAAATGATCTTGGAATTCTTGATGGAGTTACCACCAATCCATCATTGATGGCAAAAGAAGGCATCAAGGGTTCAGATGCTGTAAACAACCACTATAAAACAATTTGCGAAATGGTTGATGGCGATGTGAGTGCGGAAGTTGTTACCACTGAATTTAAAACAATGGTTGAAGAAGGAAAAAAGCTTGCAGCTATCCACGAAAATATTGTGGTGAAAGTTCCGATGATTGTGGACGGCATTAAAGCGATAAAATGGTTTAGTGATAATGGTATTCGTACAAACTGTACCTTAATTTTCAACGCAGGGCAGGCTATACTTGCTGCAAAAGCCGGCGCGGCTTATGTGTCTCCATTCATTGGTCGTATTGATGATATAGGCTGGGATGGCGTTGAACTTATTGAACAACTGGCACACATATTCCAGGTGCAGGGATACGAGACCGAAATTCTTGCGGCATCTATACGCAGCCCTTTACATATCATTAAATGTGCGGAAGCCGGTGCCGATATTTGTACCTGCCCTTTGGAATCTATTATTGGTTTAACTAAACATCCTTTAACTGACATAGGCCTTGCGAAATTCCTGGCGGATGCAAAGAAATTCGAATAATTGTCTTTTTATAAATAAAAATGCCCCCACTTTTTCAATAAACAGTGGGGGCATTTTTGGTTTCAGAGATATTAGCTTTTGCTTTTACGGGATTTTTTTGACCTGTCCGTTTCTCCCATTAGATCGTCCATTGTTTTCAAATTTGTCGGGTTAGGTATCTTTTTTATGTATATCGTAAATTCTTTAAACAAGGAATGATCTGAACGTAAAATCGCTTTGATCGTTACTTTATCTTTTTTAAAATCCGGGTCAATCCAAAGGTTGTTTCCAGAAAACCTTCCGTCACTTGCTGAAAAGATTATATCACTGGAATCTAAAGGAAGATATTTTCCGTTAGATAATTTGCCGTCAATATTTATGTAATTATAAGTTCCTTTCTTTAGGCTATCAGTATATAGATTTACATGTATACTTTCAATCTTCTGAGCGTGTGTGAAAGCAGATATTGTCAAGAATAAAAAGAATAAAAAATATTTCAAGGAGGATGTTTGCCAAGGAGATGGAAAATTCTGTGCCAGAGTTGCACATAAGGGTAATAGCTTACTCAATTGTGTGAATCTCATCCCCCAAAAATGATGATGCTGTAATTACGAATTTACTTCTCTTATAAGTCTTGTCCCTTCTCCCCTGGTGAAAGCTTGTCCCGTCCCGGATAGCTATCGGGATTCGGGAGGTTGGGATGAGGCCGAAAAATAAATATTTGCCAGTTAAAAAAAATCATTCCATATTTGCAATCAGAAAATGAAAATCAATAACACATATAATAGCTGGTGGCACACGATCAACTGATTGTGCCGTTTTGCTTTTATTTGTATTAATAAAAATATTGACCCGGCACTAAGCCGGGTTTTTTTATGTTATGAAGAAAATAGAATTATCAACCACCTACAAGAAATTACTGGCAGACGTTTTTACGCCTGTCGGAATTTATCTAAGGCTCCGCGACCGGTTTCGCGATACCATTCTTTTAGAAAGCACCGACTTTCATGTTGGTGACAACAGCTATTCTTTTATCGGTATCAATGCGATTGCAGGTATCGAGATAAGAAATTATAGTGAAATAGAATATAAGATGCCGGGCGATCTGCCTAAAAAAATGCCTGTGACTAAAGCATCAAAAGTAGGAGATGAGATATGGTCTTTTATGCAAAAGTTTACAATAGAATCTCCGGCGGAGATGCCTGTAAGCATGGCCCAGGGCTTATTTGGGTATACTACTTATGATGCTGTTCAGTTTTACGAATCAATAAAATTTAATTCTTCAACCGAAAAGTCTTCGCCGGAAATTCCATTAGTCCGTTATCGTCTTTACCAATACGTTATTGTTATTAATCATTTTAAAGACGAACTTTTTATTTGTGAAAATCATATAAAAGGAATTGATAGTGAGATTGATGTTGTTGAAAGCCTAATTAAAAGCAAAGATGTACCGGCATATCCATTTGCAGCAAAAGAAGACGAAACATCTTCGCTTACAGATGCGCAATATATAAACAATGTAAAAAAAGGAATAGCAGGTTGTGCAAGAGGCGATGTTTTCCAGGTAGTGTTAAGTCGTAAATTTCAACAAAAATTTTCAGGAGACGAGTTTAATGTATATAGGGCACTGAGAAATATTAACCCCAGCCCATATCTTTTTTATTTTGATTATGGGGATTATCGCCTCTTTGGAAGCAGTCCCGAAGCACAACTGATCGTGAAAAATAACATTGCGATCATGCATCCCATTGCCGGCACATTTAAAAGAACCGGAAACGACATTACTGATGAAGCGCTTGCCGAAAAACTTTCTAAAGATGCAAAGGAAACCGCCGAACATACTATGCTTGTTGACCTGGCACGTAATGATCTAAGCCGCATGTGCACTGATGTATCTGTATCCCGCTTTAGTGAAATACAATATTTTTCTCACGTAATTCACATGGTGAGCGAGGTAAAAGGTTATGTAGAAAAAAATGCAAATCCCTTTAAGTTGCTTGGAGTTACATTTCCGGCAGGTACATTAAGTGGTGCACCAAAATTTAAAGCGATGCAGCTAATTGATGAATTTGAAAAAGATGCGAGAAGTTTCTACGGTGGTTGTATTGGTTTTGTTGGCTTCAATGGAAGCATCAATCATGCGATAATGATTAGGACATTCCTGAGCAAGGGAAATACACTTATATACAGAGCCGGCGCCGGCATTGTAGCAGCGTCTAACCCTGATAGTGAGTTACAGGAAGTAAATAATAAATTAGGTGCGCTTACAACAGCCATAAAATCAGCAGAAAAAATTTGAGCATGAAAATTTTGATCTTTGATAATTACGATTCATTTACATACAACCTCGTGCATGTGGTTGAAAAAATAATTCATGGAAAAGTGGATGTGTTCCGCAATGATAAAATTGAACTTGAAAAAATAAAGGAATACGATAAAATAATTTTATCACCCGGCCCCGGCCTTCCAAACGAATCCGGAATTTTATTGCCGCTTATAAAAAAATATGCATCTTCCAAATCCATATTGGGCGTGTGTCTCGGCCACCAGGCAATTGGGGAAGTATTTGGCGGAAGCCTTATAAATCTAAGTACAGTTTATCATGGAGTAGCGACCCCGATATCTATTGAGAAAGAAAGAACAAGTGCAAAAAATGATGTGTTTACAAATCTTCCTGAAAAAATAGAAGTGGGCCGCTATCATTCATGGATCGTGAGTAAAGAAAATTTTCCAACTGACCTTGAGATCACCGCAGAAGATGACAAAGGTTATATTATGGCATTGCGCCACAAAACTTTTGATGTGCAAGGCGTGCAGTTTCACCCGGAAAGCGTGTTGACACCTTTGGGTGAACAAATGATGCGTAATTGGTTGATATAATCATTATACTTCATGTCCCTCTCCTTTGGGAGAGGGGTTGTCCGAAGGACTCCTTTGGAGGGGTGAGGTAAAAAAATTGATATGAAAAAAACACTTCAATATTTATTTGAACACAAAACACTTGACAGAAATGCTGCGAAAGAAGTATTGATAAATATTTCCAAAGGAATTTATTCTGACGCGGAAATTGCATCCTTCACTACTGTGTTCCTTATGCGTAGTATTACCATTCCGGAATTGCTTGGCTTTCGCGATGCATTGCTGGAACTGTGCGTGCCTGTAAAACTAAACGGACATAAAGTAGTAGATATAGTGGGCACTGGCGGCGATGGGAAAAACACTTTTAATATTTCTACACTTAGTTGTTTTATTGTCGCCGGTGCAAATGTAAAAGTAGCGAAGCATGGCAATTACGGTGCAACATCTATAAGTGGCTCAAGTAATGTTATGGAAATGCATGGCTATAAATTTTCAGCGGATAATCAAAAACTTTTGAATGAAATTGAACAGGCAAACATTTGCTTTATGCATGCACCCTTATTTCATCCCGCATTAAAAGTTGTTGGTCCGATAAGAAAGAACCTGGGCGTTCGAACATTTTTCAACATGCTTGGGCCCATGGTAAATCCCGCTGCACCGCAAGTGCAGGTAATAGGCGTCTACAATCTTGAGATGGCAAGAATTTATTCTTACCTTCTTCAAAAAGCCGATGCGAAATTCACCATCATTCATAGCCTTGAAGGTTATGATGAGATCTCTCTTACAGGAGATACAAAAGTGATCACGAATGATGGAGAAAAAATATTATCAGCTGAATACCTTGGTAAAAGAACAGTAAGCCCTGAAGATATTTATGGTGGCAATTCTACCGAAGAAGCCGCAAAAATATTTTCAAAAATATTGAAGGGAGAAGCAACATGGGCACAAAATGCAGTGGTGATTGCAAACGCAGCCATGGCGCTTCATTCTACAGGAGATTTTAATACTTATGAAAATTGTTACAAGATGGCCGTTGAAAGTCTTGAAAGCGGAAAGGCTTATGAAACTTTTAATAAATTAATGAAGCTGCAAAAATGAACATACTCGATACAATAATTGCCAGGAAGAAGATAGAGGTTGAAAAAAGAAAAATTAATAAATCTATCATCGAGCTTGAAGATGGGCCTTTCTTTAAAAATGAAACCTTGTCTTTCAAAGAATTTTTATTAAGAAAAGATAAGACGGGAATTATTGCGGAATTTAAAAGACAGTCGCCTTCAAAAGGAATTATAAATAATAAATCAGGCGTTTCAGAAGTAACAAGTGCTTATGCAAAGCACGGCGCCAGTGCCATCTCTGTTCTTACCGATGGAGAGTTTTTTGGTGGATCTTTAGATGATCTTTTGGAAGCAACGATAAATGAAGTGCCGTTATTAAGAAAAGATTTTATAATAGGTGAATACCAGTTAATAGAATCAAAAGCATTTGGCGCAGAAGTTATTTTATTGATCGCAGCATGCTTAACAAAAGAGGAGGTAAAAACGTTATCTTCTTTTGCAAAAAACATTGGTTTAAATGTATTACTCGAGATTCATAACGAAAAAGAACTTGATCATATTTGTAAAGACATTGATGTGGTAGGAATAAATAACCGTGATCTTAAAACATTCACTGTTGATATTAACCACTCAATTGAATTAAGTAAGATGCTGCCAAAGGACACCATTAAAATTTCTGAAAGCGGGATTGATGATGTAGCAACTATTCATCTATTAAAGCAACATGGATTTAATGGATTTCTAATGGGAGAAAAATTTATGAAAGAAGAAAATCCGGGTAAGGCATTCCAGGATTTTGTGATTCAGGTGTCAGGCCACTGAAGTAACAGAACGGCTGAAAGGTGTCAGGCCACTGCAGTGGCCAGACACCTACAAAAAGAATAAATATGAAACTAAAAGTTTGCGGAATAACGACGCTCACACAATTAGAACAATTAAACAGCCTGGGTGTTGATTATGCGGGCTTTATTTTTTATGAAAAATCACCGCGATATGTTTTATCAAAATTGAGAAGCAAAGCAGTTGCCTCATTAAAATTAAAAACGCAAAAAGTTGGTGTGTTTGTGAATGCAAGTGAAAATGATATAATGACACAGATTGAATTGTTTGAACTTGATTATGTTCAGCTTCATGGAAGCGAAACCCCCACCTTTTGTAATCACATAAGCAATCATGTGAAAGTGATAAAAGCATTCCGCATTGATGAGCAAAATTCTCATATTGACTGGATGGTAAAACCTTATGAAGAAGTTTGCGACTTCTATTTATTTGATAGGGGTTCTGCCGGAATTTATGGTGGCACAGGTAAAAAATTCGATTGGCATTTGCTTGAAAAGGCAACCATAGCAAAAAACTTTTTCCTGAGTGGAGGCATCGGCCCGGAAGACGCTGAAGCGGTAAAGAAATTTGAGCATCCATATTTTTATGGAGTGGATATTAATAGCCGCTTTGAAACTGAACCCGGCATAAAAGATATGGAAATGATAAAGCAATTTATAACTAACCTTAAATAATTTTTTTAATATGCTTGAGCCGGTTGATTATTTTCCAGTTTTAAAAAATTACTGTGAAGCGGTTATAAAACCAAATCTTCAAATTGAGGTTCAGAACTATGGCTATTCCGGCAACAATGGAACTATTACCTTACCAAATTCCTTTAGCGCTTATGAGCAAACCGAATATTTTTACAAAGGAGTAAATAAGTTTATTCATTTTACTTCTTTCGAGAACCTGTCTCATATAATTAACAGTAATTATTTTATTGCAAGTCAGTTATCATCTTTAGACGATCCGTTAGAGTTAATTTTTGCGGGACACGATTTGATGGAAGTAATAACGGAGAAACAATTACATGAACTGAAAAAGTATTTATTTTCCTTTTCTATGTGTGAGTATAATCAAAATTCTGATTCCTATAATATGTGGAACATGTATGGAAAAAATGGCTATGGAATTGGGATAGTATTTTCGTTTTACGACAACATAAAAAAATGGAATGGTTCTTTTTTATCAAATGTGCATTATGGCAGGGACAACTCTTGTTTAGATAAATTTAAAAATATATCTCAGGCTCACAACAGCTTTACTAAAGAACATCCAGAAATAACTATGCTTAGTAATATTGGTGGCATAAACGGAATAACTGATGATGTTGCCTTATTGCTTTCCTTTCATAAGTCTCATTTATATCTTGAGGAAAATGAAGTTCGCTACCTAAAAAGTTTTCTTCATAATTCACACGAAACCTCACTCCGTAACGATTCAATGGGAGTTAGAATTAATAAAAAACATAAAGTAGAAGAATTTTATAAATTACCTATTGTCAGCAAAAAAAATATTGACGATTTATGCAACAAAACAGATCAACAAAAAATTAATAATTTCCAAACTGAATTTATCTACAACAAAAATATTATTTCCACTGTTGTTGATAATAATCCTTTTGTCATATTAGAGACAATTATTTTAGGCTATAGATATACAGACAAGGAACTAGAAACAATTAAAAAAGGAAAAATTAAAATCATAGAAAAATTAAACAGTGGTCTGATTGAATTTCAACTCTCGAACGTTTCAAAAGAATTTTATGGTAAATAGTATATACAAAGTTCCAGACGAAAATGGCTACTACGGCGAATTTGGCGGCGCTTATATCCCAGAGATGCTACACAACAATGTAAGAAATTTGAAAGAGAATTATTTAAAAATAATCGGTGAGGAAAATTTTCAAAAAGAATTTCATTACCTGCTTAAAGATTATGTTGGCAGGCCAACACCTTTATACCTTGCCGAAAGATTAAGCAAAAAATATGGAGCACAAATCTATCTAAAACGTGAAGACCTTTGCCATACAGGGGCGCATAAAGTGAATAATACAGTTGGACAAATTTTGCTTGCGCAAAGACTTGGCAAGAAAAGAATAATTGCAGAAACAGGTGCAGGCCAACATGGTGTTGCAACGGCAACTGTATGTGCATTAAAAGGCCTTGAGTGTATTGTATACATGGGCGAAAAAGATATTGAAAGGCAAGCGCCGAATGTAGCGAGAATGAAAATGCTTGGTGCAAAAGTGATTCCCGCCGTAAGTGGTAGCAAAACTTTGAAAGATGCTACCAATGAAGCTATCCGCGATTGGATAAATAATCCATTGGATACTTATTATCTCATCGGAAGTGTTGTTGGCCCCCATCCTTATCCGGATATGGTAGCACGTTTTCAAAGTGTAATCAGTAGTGAAATGCGTACTCAACTAAAAGAGAAAACAGGAAATGAATTGCCGGACTATGTGCTCGCATGTGTTGGTGGCGGCAGTAATGCAGCAGGTGCTTTCTATCATTTTCTGAATGATGAATCTGTAAAATTGATTGCAGTGGAAGCAGCAGGAAAAGGTATTAATAGTGGCATGAGTGCGGCAACCACACAATTGGGAACACAGGGAATTTTACACGGAAGCAAAAGCCTTGTAATGCAAACAGAAGATGGCCAGGTGGTAGAGCCACACAGTATTTCAGCCGGACTTGACTACCCTGGAATCGGCCCGATGCACGCAAATTTATACATCAGTAAAAGAGCGGAATTTATGAGCGCAACAGATGATGAAGCACTTGAATCTTCATTTGAACTGGCTAAGCTGGAAGGCATTATTCCCGCATTGGAATCAGCACATGCATTGTACGCTTTGAATAAAATAAAATTTAAAAACAACGAGGTGGTGGTGGTAAATCTTAGCGGAAGAGGTGATAAGGATATGGACACTTATATGAAACATCTTCAATGATCCAGGCAATAATAAATGATAAAGTAATGAACAGGATCAACAAATTATTTGAACGCAAGAAAAAAAATATTCTCAGCATTTATTTTACTGCGGGGTTTCCCAATTTTGATGATACAGTTAAAATTTTATCTGCCTTGACAAAGCATGGCGCGGACTTAATTGAAATCGGAATGCCGTACAGCGATCCGCTGGCCGATGGCCCGGTGATACAGCAAAGCAGTATGGTTGCTATTAAAAATGGAATTACCATCAAAAAGATTTTTGAACAATTAAATGATCTTCATAGTCAGTCCCCTTTAGGGGCAAGGGGTATTCCATTGATATTGATGGGCTATCTCAACCCCGTTTTGCAATATGGTTTTGAAAAATTTTGTGAAGATGCGAATGCCGCGGGAATAGATGGAATTATTTTACCTGATCTTCCCATGTATGAATATGAAAATGAATACAAAAAAACTTTTGAGCAGTACCATCTCAGTTTTATTTTTCTAATAACACCCGAAACAAGTGAGGAAAGAATAAGAAAGGTTGATGATCTGAGTAACGGATTTATTTATGCCGTTTCTTCATCATCAATTACCGGAACCAATAAGGATATGGATACGCAGGAAAGTTATTTTAAGAGATTAAAAGATATGCAGTTGAAAAATGAAATTCTTATTGGTTTCGGCATAAAAGATAACCATACTTTTAATTCTGCCTGCAAACACACAGCAGGCGCTATTATCGGCACAGCTTATATTAAAGCCATCGAAAATTCGGATGATATTGAAGCCGATACTAAAAAATTTCTTAACTCAATTTTAAACCCTGCATAAACCGGTTAAGCTTTTATCAACTGAAAAAAAATTAAGTTTGCAGTCAATTTATTTATGATGAAATACCTATTTATTTTTCTTTTTGTATTGCCTGCATTTGTTTTTTCACAATCAAAAAAGATTGCAGAAAAGGAGAGCGATGGCTTTGTAATTACCGGCAATGTAACCGGCTTTGCGGATGGCACATCGGTTTCATTTCTCAACCAGCAAACCAACCAACCTGAAAAACAAACCACCATTGAAAAAGGAAAATTTGTGATAAAAGGAAAGATGGATGAGCCCGGTTTCAAAGGGTTGATATTTGGAGATCAGCCTCCCGTGATTCCGATATTTTTAGATAATAGCGAGGTAACAATTACAGGCGATAAAAACGCTGTTGACCAGCTTGCAATAAAAGGATCACCTTCTCATACATTGTTTGCAGAATACTCAAATGCGCTAAAGCCATACGACCAAAAGTTGGCAGCAGCCGGGGCATTAACTGATGATGATAAAAAGAATATTGAAAAAACAAGCTCAGAGCTTGTTGAAAAAAATGCTTCTTCTTATGTGGCGCCGTTAGCGATCATTCGCATGTACCAGATGACGCAGGATGGAAAGAAAGCTGAGCAACTATACAAAATGTTGCCATCAAAAATACAGGCCAGTGGCCTTGGCGTATATGCAAGTCAGCAAATAGCTGAATCCAAAATAAACCCGATTGGTTCTGTCATAAAAGATTTTTCGCAAAACGATACAACAGGTAAGCCTGTAAATATTTCTTCATTCAGGGGCAAATATGTTTTACTTGATTTCTGGGCAAGCTGGTGCAGGCCATGCCGCATGGAAAATCCAAACGTTGTCGCGGCATATAATAAATTTCATGATAAAAATTTTACGATACTTAGCATCTCTCTTGACCAGGCCAAACCTGCATGGCTAAACGCAATTCAAATGGACGGTCTTACATGGAGCCATGTGAGTGATCTTAAAGGATGGAACAATGAGGTGGCCGCTCTCTTCCAGGTACGCAGCATTCCTCAAAATCTTTTAATCGATCCTAGCGGAAAGATTGTTGCAAAAAATCTTCGTGGCGAGGTGTTGGAAAGCAAGCTTGATGAGTTATTGAAATAGTGAAAGCTTTAAGTTTGTTACCAGGCAAATAACTAAAGAACCAATTTCCATTTTTCAGTTTCAGCGTATTCTTTGATGATTTTATTCCTTGCAATTAGCAATTTTTTCAAGTAACTGGTAAGAACAATTTTATCAACAGCTTTGCCTAAAAATCCGTAGGGTGATCGAAAGTTAAAAATATCTTTCATGATCACTTTGCCATCATGAATTTCAAAATAGTGATCGTGGATGATATACTTAAAAGCACCTTTTTGTTGCTCATCCCTGAAATGAAATGGGCGATCATAAACAGTGATTTTTGATGTCAATTTTTGAGTAATACCAAAATGTTTTGCCTGCCAGGTCACGAATTCATTAAGATTTATTAATCCCTGGGTTTTACCATCAATCGCCTTTTCATTAGTGCTTGCTGTCGAGATTTGATGCAAATCAATACTTCGCGATAAATCAAAGCAAATTTCAATATCGGCATGAATATTTGTTTCCAGTTCTATAACAGGCATGTTTCAAAATTAATTGTCAATTTATTAAAAACTTATCCTGCATCCTCCAACCCTGTTTCCCTCTATCTTTGCACATCAAAAATAAACCGTCCTATTAAGGAAAATTAAAAGTATAGATGTCTAAAGCTTTTCAATCAACATACCTGCCTTATTCTGAAACAAATAGTTTTACAAAGATTGTTGTAGATTATTTGAAAGGCGCCGATGATTTAAAACAATTTTATGCCCATGATGTAAGCCTTGAAGGTATCATAGCATCTATCACACAAAGAAAAAATTTTAATACAAACCGGCAATTACTTACTGAACAATTAGATGCCCATTATGAAAATATAAATAATGCAGATAGCGTGAAAGCTAATATTCGTAAGCTTTTGGAAGAAAACACATTTACAATTTGCACTGCGCATCAACCTAATATTTTTACCGGCCATTTATATTTTATTTATAAAATATTCCACACAATAAAGCTTGCTGATGAGCTTTCAGCACAATTGCCTGATTATAATTTTGTCCCCGTTTATTTTATGGGGAGTGAAGATGCTGACCTTGATGAACTCGATCATGTTGTGGTTGATGGTAAAAAATATAAATGGGAAACAAAACAAACCGGCGCAGTTGGCCGTATGAAAGTAGATGATAGGCTAATCAAGCTTATTGATGAAATTTCTGGAAGGCTTTCTGTTGAAAAATTTGGGAAGGAAATTATAGATGTTTTAAAAGATTGCTTCAAAAAAAATACTACGATTGAGCAAGCCACTTTTTTATTGGTGCATCATCTTTTTAAAAGTTACGGGCTGATAATATTATTACCCGATAATGCAGCTTATAAAAAAGCAATGCACTCAATTTTTGAAGATGATATTTTTAATAACAAACCTTCTGAAATTGTAAGTAAAACATCGGAAAAATTATCCGTTCAACACAAAGTGCAGGCGCATCCAAGAGAGATCAATTTATTTTATTTAACAGATAATATCCGTAACAGGATAGTACAGGTGAAAGATAAATTCGTGGTGCATGACACCGATATCATTTTCACCAGGGAAGAATTAACAAAAGAGCTTAATGAACACCCTGAATATTTTAGCCCTAATGTAATTCTGCGTGGCCTTTTGCAGGAAATTATTTTACCAAACATTGCCTTTATCGGTGGCGGCGGCGAGCTTGCTTATTGGCTGGAATTGAAAGATTTGTTCTCAAACTATGATGTGCCATTTCCTGTTTTAATCTTAAGAAATTCTTTTCTACTGATAGAAGAAAAGTACCTACAGTTGATGCAAAAATTAAAGATAAAATCTCCTGATTTATTTAAAGGCGAGCAAATATTATTAGATGAAATTGTACATCAACAAAGCAAGAATAAACTTAATCTTAATGATGAGGAGATAAAATTGCAAGCAGTTTATAACGAAATAAAGCTGATCGCAAAACAGATAGATCGTACTCTGCTTCAGCATACAGAGGCGCTGCAAACAAAGGCTTTAAAAAAACTCTCTGACCTGGAAAAGAAAATGCTTCGTGCAGAAAAAAGAAAATTTGAAGATACAAGGAGTCAGCTTAATAAAATTTCAGTCTCCTTGTTTCCAAACGGAAATCTGCAAGAGCGTACAGAAAATTTTATGCTCTATTATGCAAAGTGGGGAAATGATTTTATGAACGCAATTTATACAAACTCGCTAACGCTCGGACAGGAGTTTTGTGTAATAGAGGAAGAATGAGAATGAAGGATTTTTTTAAATTCTCCAGATATTATATATGCTAATAATTTTCTTATCCTGATATTTTTAAACCAAATGGTATTGCATGATCCTGTAAAGAAATTTTGCCTTGCTTAAAAAGCGTCTAAATCTTTCAATTGCTGCTTTAAACTTTTTATTCTTTTAGTCCAAACCCTGTAAGACCAAAACATAAGCTGGAATAGAATAACTGCCATTGCTACCAAGAGCAATCTTTTTTCCCTGGTAAAATGTATTACCGAAGTAAAAAATATAATAAGAGAGATGCTATATAAAAAAGAAAAGACCAATGAAAAAATAGCCAGGCGTTTTATCCTTGCAAAATAATTTGTGACAGATAGTTTTAAATTTAAACCAAGTATTGGTTTTGCTATTGAAACGTAACCTATAACATCATTAGCAACGTACAATAACAACCCGGTTATTAATACAACATTCGCGTAAAATGGTTTTCTATCCCCGTCAAACCAATCGTAGTAAATAATCAAAAACAACAAGAGGAAAATAGATTCCGCAATCAATTTTGTTCTTATCTTTTTTAAAGCCGGATGATTCGCGATTTTGGTCATGTTTAGCAAATCAGTTTCATTTTTGAAAGCTTTACCGGCATTTTGCCAACCCGATTTTAAATCATTTAGTTCCATAATTTTTATTTTATTATTATTTTCAATTTACTTTTTATCCTGTTTAACCTCACACCTACATTGCTTTCGCTTATACCAACCATTTTTGATATATCCTGGTAACTAAACTCATCCAGGTAGAGAGAGATCAAGGCTTTCTCAGCATCGCTTAACTTTCGCAAGGCGGCAAATAAGCGTTCTTCGTTTTCGGAGATATCTTTCTCGTTTGCTGCCAGATTTTGTCCAGGAATTTCTTCAAAATAATGAACATCAAGTTTAGGTTTTCGATAAATGGCCATGGCCGTATTTAAGGCTATCCTGTATATCCATGAACTTATTTTGGATTCTCCTTTGAACGATGGATAAGACTTCCAGAGTTGGTAAACAATCTCCTGGAATAAATCTTCCTGGTCTTCCCTTATATCCCGGTATATTTTGCAAACCTTGTAAATGATTCTTTGATAGTCGTAGATCAACTTTAAAAACTCTTTTTCCATACTATCGATATTTGCGTTGATTTTTTTGCATCAGTTTGTTTACAGTATAGGTTGCTTTGTTAGCAGAGAAACTTACAATCTTAAAAAAATAATTCTAATACCTAAAAACTTGTAATCACCCTAAACTACTTTAGATGTCATCTCTCACCTGATTGATATTGAGATCAACATACTTGGTGAAGATTGTCGTTTGAGATACCAGATATTTCGCTTTAGCTAAATCGCCTTGCAGGGGACTTCCGGTATAGAAGCAAATTCTCCAGTCACGTAACTTGTCGGGTTTTCCCAAGAGGAAAATCGCCAGACTTCACCGTAAAATGCTTAGCTCGCTTATAATCAGCGACAAATAGAAATTATGTGAACCTTTATTGAAATTATAAACATGTCCATACATGTTAACTATTTGCAAACACCCAATGTTAGCGGGCTTTGGCACTATTTTAGTCTTAAGTGTGCTTTAACCATATAATTTAACTAAAAAATTTACTATGAAATCTATCACATTAAAAACCCTATTAGTAGCTGCAAGCTTTTTTGCAATGTCGGCAACGTTTGCCCAGGATACAAGCACAGTACCCAAGCCCGATACAACAAATAAGCCTTCAACAGATACTACGAAAAAAATGCATGACTCTACAACCAGCACACTTACATTATCCAACAGTAATAATAGTGTAGCTATGAATAATGAAAATGCAAACGCTTCTTTTCCAGTAGCAGATCAAGCGGCAAAAAAACAAAGAAAGGCTGAAAAACAATCAGAAAAAGCAACCTCTGGCAGGTTACCTGAGTAAGAGCCATTTTCCTTATTTATTTGAGATCGAGACAGACCCGCAATGAGCAATTGCGGGTTTGTTATTTTTTGACACGTCTTCCATCAAGAAGCACCCATGCAAATTTTTATACATTTCCGTACGATCTGTTATTTTCGTGTACAGTTAAAAAATTGAAAAAACAGTGTAGCGGCTTGGTACATCTTACTATGAAGATCACTTAAATGTTGCTGAGTTATTTATCCATTATTAAAGCATTTTATTGCACTGTCTTAATATTCAATATTTCCCCCATAAACTTTTCAATCTCTTTTTGTACTCCTAATGCATCATGTGATTTAAAGGGCGATCCAATAACATGATCACCTGTATTTGGCATTGCCACTTCACGCTTAAGATTTATCTCCGTGCCTAATTCATCATACATTTTTTTCATAGCCGAAACTTTTACCACCGGGTCCTGGTGTTGTTCATCTTTGTAATAATATAATAGCAGCACCGGTTGTTTTACTTTTTCAAATGTAGCAGGTACCATTGTTGTCTCCAGATATTCTTCGAGGGCAACAGCGCCTTCAAGCCTGTATTGATAATTCCAGTATTGTTTGTAAACAGGTCGGTTGTCCCTGGCTGTATTATATGGAGAACCTTTTACGACATTCGCAATTTGCTTGCCCCAGTGATTATTTAGCAGCCAGGCGTTAGGATCGTTAATAGCAATATTTGGTGATAATAAAATCAGTGCTGCAATGTCGTTAGGATAAACAGCAGCCAGGTGCAACGCATTAGTTCCACCAGTGGAAGTTCCCATTAATATCACTTTTTTACCAAGCTGCTTTCCGATTGCCAATGCCTCCTGTGCACTTTCCCAATACTCGTCAGCGGTTAAATTAACCAAGGCATCAACCGTGTCTATTCCATGCTCCGCCAGCCTTGATAAATAAAGATTGCACCCAAACATTTTTGCAATGTTCCTATGCGTTGGGGCGCCTTCAAACTGGGAAGCAGAAAATCCGTGCAGATAGACGATTGCATAATCCGTTTTATTTTTCAGGCTGTCGTTATACCAAACAACGCGTGCTTCATTGTCAGGTTTTAAATGATGCTGATTTTCATTTTGTAAAATATAATTTTCAAGCCCGGAAGATGCGGCAGGCACTTGCGGCATTACCATAGAATAAGCCGGAGCCGGCGGAGCAGGCCCTGCAACATAACATATTACTAATGCCAGCACAATCGCAACAAGCCATATCCAAATTCTTTTTTTCATAAAATTTTAAAAATAAACCCGGGATAAATGCTGCCCTTATTTCATCAATTCCCAAACACTACTCTCACTGGCGCCGAGCGTAAAATCCTTTACTTCACTTATATCACCGGTGATAATATTTTTCATTTTTGAAAAGCCTTCGGTTCTTTCCAAATAATTTACGGGTGAAATAGTTTTTTGCTCTTTGGAGGTATTCATGGCTATCATCACGGTTTGCTTATCATCATACCGGAAATAAACATACACACCATCCGCCGGTACATACTGCATAAGTTTCCCAGTAGTAATTGCTGAAGACGCTTTTCTAAAATTGGCGAGCTTTGCAATGTATCTCCATATTCCTTCTTCCTGTGCACTGCGGCCTGCTATTGTAAATTTATTAAGTGAATCTGTTGGCCAGCCACCGGGGAAATCCTGGCGCACATGCCCATCGTTCGGATAAGTAAATCCTGTAAGCCCAATCTCATCACCATAATAAATTTGTGGGATACCCCTGCACGTTAGCAGCCAGGCAATTGCTGATTTATATTTTACCACATCTTCATTTACCACAGAAAAAAATCTTGCCATATCATGGTTATCAAGGAAGATCACTTCACGCATAGGATCTTTATAAACAAAATCCTGGGCGAGCGTTGTGTACAAAACATTTACTCCATCTGTCCATCCAAAATCTTTTGTCATAGCATCTGTAATACCCCATAGCGTTTGAAAGTCTGTGGATGCCTGCAGGTTACTTTTAAAAGGAATGTCGTAATTATTTTGTACAAAATAACTTTGATTGAGTACGCCATGCACCCATGTTTCGCCAAACATGGTAAGCTTTGGATATTCATCCACTAACGCTTTATTACAACGGTTCATAAACTTAAGATCGTTGTATGCATAAGTGTCAATCCTCCATCCATCAATGCCGAATTCTTCTACCGTCCACAAGGCATGCTGAATTAAAAAATTAGCAACGTATTCATTACCCTGGTTAAGGTCAGGCATCTGCTTTGTAAACCATCCATCTTCCATAATCTTCTTATCAATTACACTTGCATACGGATCAAACATTGCCTGGTCTTTATAGCTTGTATTTGTATAGGCCGGCCATTCATGCACCCAGCTTTTCATGGGCATATCCGTTATGGTAAAATGATTTATGCCAACATGATTGTAAACAGCGTCCTGGATTACTTTCATGTTTTTTGCATGACTCGCGTTTATTAAATCTTCATATCCTTTGTCGCCGCCAATGCGTGGATCAACTGTATAATGATCTGTAAAAGCATACCCATGTTCCGTGCGGCCTGGCATATCATTTAATATAACTGGATTTAACCATAAAGTAGTAACGCCCAACGATTGCAAATAATCGAGGTGATTTTGTATTCCTTTGAGATCGCCTCCATGCCTTTCAAAAACAGAATCCCTGTTAAGGCTCTGGTCTTTTAACCCTGGCACTCTATCATTAGAAGGATCACCATTGCTGAACCTGTCTGGCATAATGAGGTACATGAAATCTTTTGAAGTAACTCCCTGTGCATAGGCCGTACCGTTACCTTTTCGGCGTTCTTTTAATTCATAGTCAATTTTTGCATCTTTTAAAAAAGGAAAAGAAAATTTACCGGGCTTCGCTGCAGCATCTATTACCAGGTCAAGAAAAACATAATTGGGATTTTCAACGCGGTTTATTTTTACCAGACGAACACCCGTGACAAGTTTCACTCCATCAGGCCCCATTTTTATCATCGGGAAATGATCAGCAACATGATCGCCATGCACCATTATTTGCAGCTTGTTCCATTTCATATTCACCCACCAGTTGGTCGGGTAACATTTTATGTTTTCTGTTTGAGAAAAAATAACAATTGCAAAGAAAAAATTAAAGATCAGAAAAAGGAGAGGTTTCTTCATATTCGTTTGTAATATTAAAAACAAGGAGAATTTTATTTAGAATTTAAAAAAATCGCGGGCTATTTGAGATCGTCGAATGATACATTGTAAGGTTCCAATCTGATTTCATTCTGATCAGGAACCGGCACAGTGATGGTTGAATTTTCTTCTTTCTTTTGCATATAATATGACTGCCCTTTTGACGACTCTTCATAAAACCATGCATTGACAGAATTTTACACACATCCTCCCTGATAAAATTTTCAACTTACCCAACTGCTATCTGCATATTTGTTATAAAAAAATCGCTCTTCAGGCGTGATGTTATTTCATCTTTCGATGCATGTTCAAAAAATGGTTCGATTGTCTCTTGTAAATTATTTCTTGCGTCTTCAATCCTATCTCCCTGGCTTGCCAGGTCCAACTGGGGCCATAATGAAACATAATCGTCGCCTTATTTTTCTATAATTGCCGTAATATTTCTAATGTCTTTCATCAATTTTTTTATGAAATTAATCAAAAGCGCTATTGGATTTCCATAATTTAACGGCTTATCCTTCTACCAATTCATATTTAAGCACCTCGGGTGTTGGGACTGCATCATTATCTTTTACAATAAAATTTAAAACGCCTGCGATGATCATAGAAACGCCGCCAATAACCAGCGCATATATACCCTGTTCATTAAACAAGTTCTTTACAAAAAAACCAAGGATTGCTGCGGCAACAATTTGTGGAATCACAATGAAGAAATTAAACACACCCATGTAAAATCCCATTTTATTCGCAGGCAGTGCACCGGCAAGAATAGCATAAGGCATCGTAAGAGTGGATGACCAGGCAAGCCCAACACCCACCATCGGCACAAGCAGCAAATTTTGCGATTTAATGAAGAACATTGATATAAGGGAAATACCTCCAATGATGAGGCAAAGCATATGGGTGTATTTCCTGCTTATATGCTTGGCCAGCGCCGGTAATAAAAATGCCGTGATGGCTGACACCCCATTATAAACCATAAACATCACGCCCACCCAATCACCCGCATCCTGGAAAACTTTTGAGGTGGTATCGGTGGTTCCAAAGGTGTTTTGTGCTATACCAGCAGTGGTATAAATCCACATGGCAAAAAAAGCAAGCCAGGTAAAAAATTGCACAATCGCTAATTGCAGCATGGTAGGTGGCATGCTAAATATTCCCTTGGTGATTTCGGCGATGCCTTTAAAAAACCCTTTTGTCGCTAATTTTTCTTCCTCCCATTTCGCAATATTTTCCGGGGGAAATTCATCTGTTGTAAGCACCGTCCATAGCACGGCGGAAAGAAAAACAACTGCTCCTATATAAAAGGAATATTTTACTGAATCGCCTATAACGCCCGGCGCTGCCGTATTGCTTATACCAAAAACATTGGTAAAAATATAAGGTAGCAGCGAAGCAATAACGGCGCCTAAGCCGATGAAAAAAGTCTGCGTAGCGAAGCCGGTTGTTCTTTGGGCCGAAGGCAATTTATCACCCACAAAAGCGCGAAAAGGCTCCATTGAAATATTTATAGAAGCGTCCAGCACCCATAACAGTGATGCTGCCATCCAAAGAACGCTTGATTGCGGCATTAAAAAAAGCGCGAAAGCTGAGAGCACAGCGCCCACAAAAAAGAAAGGCCTTCTCCGCCCCCAACGCGGATGCCACGTTCTGTCGCTTAAATATCCGATAATGGGCTGAACCAGCAAACCCGTAATGGGGGCTGCTATCCAAAGAAATCCTATGTTATCAATTTCGGCGCCGAGTGTTTGAAAGATGCGGGATACATTGGCGTTTTGCAAAGCGAAACCAAATTGAATTCCAAAAAAACCAAAACTCATATTTATGATTTGCCCAAAAGTGAGGGACTGCCCGGGCAGAAGTTTTGATGACATAGCAATCGTTTATGAAATATTTTGTGTAAAAATTACACGAACATAAAAATACAAAAAAACAGGCAACCGTGAAATAATGAGAATCAGATAGTAAAACCGTCCGGAACCACCGCTCCTTTCTTTATTACAACAATACCGTCTTTTACCGTATAAAGGTCATGATCTCCATTGGCAAGATGGCTGCCGCCTTCTATCCTAACGTTGTTGCCTATCCTGGCATTTTTATCAACAATTGCATTTTTAATAAAGCAGTTATCGCCAATGCCAAGTTTTGGCAAGCCACGTTCGGCAGCTGCGGCCATTTCGTCCAGGGTTTCGTAATAATCACTTCCCATCAGGTAGCAATGATCGATATGCGAACCATATCCGATGCGCGTCCTGATCCCTATTACAGAATATTCTACCCTGTCTGCCAGGAGAATACAGCCATCACCGGCAATGGTATGATGCAGCGTGCCGGTTATTTTTGCAGGAGGTAACATTCTCGCCCTGCTATATACTTTTTTGGCATTATCAAAAAAATTGAAGTCTGGTACATCTTTGGTCAAAGCAAGATTCGCTTCAAAGAAAGAAGCAATATTTCCAATATCTGTCCAATAGCCATCGTATTGATAACTTAAGACTTTATGATTATTGATGGATGAAGGAATAATTTCTTTACCGAAATCGGTGGCATCCCTATTTTTATCTTTTAGCATTTCAAAAAGTATCTCCTTTTTGAAAAGATAAATACCCATGGAGGCAAGATAATTTCTACCCAAACCCTGCATAGTGCTGCCCGTATCGCTAATCCAATCAGGTAATTTATCAACTGCCGGCTTTTCAATAAATGATGTTACGTTATGGTCTTCATCTGATTTTAAAATTCCAAATTCAGTTGCTTCCTTTTCGGTAACAGGTATAGTGGCAATCGTAATATCTGCGCCGTTTTTTTCGTGGGTGCGAAACATACTCCCAAAATCCATTTGGTAAAGCTGGTCGCCGGAGAGTATCAATACATGATCGAATTCATTATTCTCGAGGTGCCGGAGGCATTGGCGTACAGCATCCGCGGTACCCTGGAACCATTGTGGGTTATCAGGTGTTTGCTCTGCCGCCATTATATCTACAAAGCCACTACTGAACGCACTGAACTGGTAAGCATTTTTAATATGCTTGTTCAGCGATGCCGAGTTATATTGCGTTAATACGTATATCCTGTTTATATTGGAATTAATACAGTTGGAGATAGGAATATCTACCAACCTGTATTTTCCTGCTATTGGCACAGCGGGTTTGCTTCTGTTGGCGGTTAGGGGATATAAACGGGTGCCTGCGCCACCGCCAAGTACAACTGCTATCAATGATTTGCTTATCCACATAATTTTAGGTTTATTGGTTATGAGTTTTGTTGGTTAATTAGTTTGTTAGTTGAGTTGCATATAGTTGATTGTTTCGCTACCTGATACTTATTTCTTGCTTCCCGCTACTTACATCTTAGTACTCAAATCTCTCCATTTACTTCTATAAATTATACAACTCAATGTATGTCTCAGCGCTTTTTTCCCAGCTGTTATTTATTTCCATAATCTGCTTGCGTATCTCGTGTAGCCGTTCGGGTTGGTCATACAATTGCAACGCACGATAAATGGAAAAACATATATCACCAACTGATGCTGTATTAAAGCAAATGCCATAGCCACCTTCGTCGCCGTAATCTTTTACGGTGTCTTTGAGGCCACCGGTATTTCTCACAATAGGAACAGTGCCATAGCGCAAAGCGTACATCTGGTTTAGCCCGCACGGCTCTACCCTGCTGGGCATTAAAAGAAAATCTGCCCCGGCATACATTTGATGGCTAAGCTTTTCGTTGTACCCAATGCGGGCATTGTAATATCCAAAAAGTGGCCCTTTTAAATTTTCAAGTTCATATTCAATATGCGGCTCACCACTGCCCAACACTAAAAAATTCATTCTTCCTTCCATGTGGTAAACTGAATCGCCAATCGCAGCCGGCAAAAGCTCTGCGGCCTTCTCACCAACAAGCCTGCCGATAAAAACAATAAGTGGTTTACGCTCGTCGAGATTAAACTGATCGCATAGAAATTTTTTATTTGCCGCTTTCCCTGCTTTGTAATTTTCTATAGTAAAGTTTTCTTCAAGGTAACTATCCGTGGCAGGATCCCACACATCGGCGTCTATTCCATTGAGAATGCCATAGCACTTACCCCTTTCATATTCAAACAAACTTTCGAGGCCATTAGCATCGTACCTCAGCTCTTCCAGGTAGCCGGGACTTACAGTGTTTACCTTTGCTGCACACTTTATTCCACTGGCAAGTGGATTAATTTTTTTGTCCCACTCGAGCAAACCCCACTTAAATGAATCCCATTCTGGTAAGTATGCTGACTGGTCCCAGCCCATCCAACCCTGGTACTGTGCATTGTGAATGGTAAGAATTGTTTTTATATAAGCAAGGTGACGATAAGCAAAACAATTTTGCATCATGAAGGGAATGAGAGCTGCATGGTAATCGTGCACATGAACTACATCCGGGCGATGGTTCCACTTACTTAGCCAATCAACTACGGCAATCTGGAAAGCCACGAACCGCATAGTGTCATCATCGTATCCGTAAATTTTTTCCCTGTCAAGTAAGCCATATATATCCACGAGGTATAGGTCGAAGCCTAATTTATTATTTGACTCTCTTATAATTGTATAATCAAACCAATAATTGGATAAACCAAACGCACCTTTATGTACTACTTCAAAACTATTTTCATAAAGGAATTTTGTGCGATACATGGGCATTACCACCTTAGCAATATGCCCCAGCTTATTTTGGTATTTCGGCAAGGCACCTACAACATCGCCTAGTCCACCCGCTTTTGCAACAGGATAACACTCCGCGCTTACATGTAATATTTCCATATTTTTTCAAACAAAAGTTGGTTCAAATTAAGCATCATTTTGCGATTAAAAAATTATTAATGAAAATTGATACCTTGAAAAAATAAAACTACTTTCAACTTTTATTAGAAAATAATTTCATTTTTAAAAACGATTGTAAATGACTCAAAAGACAAAGTGGTCTCAATTTGGTATTTTAATTACTGTATTTTTCTTCTGGGGATTTGTTGCTGCCAGCAATGATATTCTCATACCGGTATTTAAAGAAAAATTGCATCTTGAGCAATGGCAATCGCAAATGATTTCTTTCGCATTTTACTTTGCTTACACAGTCGGGGCCATACTTTATTATTTCATTTCGAAGGCGACAAAAGAAAAAGATATTTTAAATAAGATTGGGTATAAAAACGGGATTGCTTTAGGCCTTGTAATTTCAGCACTGGGCGCTTTACTATTTTATCCTGCTGCGGAAGCTGCATCGTTTCCTCTATTAATTTCTGGCTTATTCATAATTGGCTTGGGATATTCTTTACAGCAAACTGCCGCTAACCCACTGGCGATAGCGATGGGCGATCCTAAAACAGGTTCACAACGTTTAAGCATGGCTGGGGGCGTTAATAATTTTGGAACTACTATCGGTCCTGTGATTGTGAGCTTTGCAATCTTTGGTAAACTCGCACTCGACGGAGCTCCGAACGTTGCGAGCATTGGAGCTGTTAAAACACCCTACCTGATTTTAGGTGTTCTTTTTTTAATTGTCGCGCTAATTTTTAAATTTTCAAATCTGCCGAATAAAATAGAAAGCCAGGAAGATGACGATAGCGTGATTGCCACGCCGACAGATATTCCACAGCAATATAAGGTTCCTGTTTCCAGGAAGAACGCTGTTAGCTATGGACAACTTGCCCTGGGAATGGTTGCAATTTTTATCTATGTAGGTGTAGAAGTATCCACGGCAAGTAATCTTCCTGAATTTATGAAAGAGCATTTGCTGCTTTTGAATAACAATATAGTAACCAATACGCAGAGTGCAATTGCAGCGGGTGGCGTTGCCTTTCCTACAGAAAATATAGCGCCGTTTGTTTCGCTTTATTGGGCGAGCCTTATGATTGGAAGATGGACAAGTTCTGTAGGGGCTTTCGACATAAAAATGGGCACAAAAAAAATGCTTCGCTTTGTGATGCCTTATCTCGCCTTTATTGTTTTTCTTATTATTAATAAAGTTGCTAATCATGATATAACGCCGTTTTATATTTATGCATTGATAATCGTTGTGTTAATTGTAGCCGACATTTTGAGTAAAGGAAACCCCGCAAGGCAATTATTGATCTTTTCTGCCTTAGGTATCACCGCTCTTGTAATTGGCATGTTGGCAGATGGCCTCGTGAGTGTTTACGCTTTCATAAGTGTAGGATTATTTTGCTCCACATTGTGGCCATGTATTTTTACGCTGGCTGTGGCAGGCTTAGGTAAGCATACAAGTGAAGGATCTAATTTTTTAATCATGATGATTATGGGAGGCGGCTTCATTAGCGTGTTGCAGGGATACATTGCCTCTCCGGATATTATAGGCATCCAGTTTTCTTATATCGTAGGAGTAGCTTGTTTTCTTTATTTGGCATTCTACGCGATAAGGGCAAAAGCAATATTGAAAAGCCAGGGAATTGATTATGATGCCCTGGAAAGTGAAGGCGGGCACTAAACTTTTACTGTTGAGACATCTCCTGCCATCAGGATCTCACAGTCACCAATAGACGCTGTAAATAAATTTAATGAAACAAATAAGAGCAAGACATGCAGACGCTCCATTAGAATATGCGCTTGGTATAGATATCGGGGGCACATCTGCAAAATTCGGTATCGTAAATCATCGCGGTGTAATTTCGCACAGCGGGGATATAGCAACTAATAAATATCATGATGTCGAAAAATTTATAGACGAGCTGTATGAAAAAGTAATGCCGGCAATTGAAGAAGCTGGGGGCCCTGATTTAATCAAAGGCATAGGTGTTGGCGCTCCGAACGGAAACTATTACACAGGTACAATTGAGTATGCGCCTAATCTTTTGTGGAAGGGGATCATTCCTCTTGCAAAGCTCATCACCAAAAAATTTAAAAAGCCTTGTTCACTTACTAATGATGCTAATGCGGCTGCAGTAGGAGAAATGATGTACGGTGCAGCACGTGGAATGAAAGATTTTATAATGATCACATTGGGCACGGGCGTGGGCAGCGGTATTGTTGCTAACGGCCACCTGATTTTAGGACATGATGGTTTTGCCGGCGAGCTTGGCCACACCATCATACGCCCCGGCGGCCGTCTCCACACTGGCACTGGCATGAGAGGCAGCCTTGAAACCTATGCATCGGCCACGGGAATTTCCTTTACAGCAAAAGAAATGTTGGAAGAAAGAGTAAACGAAGAAAGCCTTTTGAGAAAGCTTTTACCAAATGATATTACCTCAAAAAAAATATACGAGGCCGCATTAAAGGGCGACAACATTGCAAGGGAAGTATTTAAATATACCGGCGAAATACTAGGAGAAGCCCTGGCAAATTTTGTTATGTTTTCTTCGCCTGAAGCCATCATTCTATTTGGTGGCGTCATAAAAGCCGGTAAGCTTTTGATGGACCCGGTGAAAGAAAGCATGGAAAGAAACCTGTTACCTATTTTTCAGAATAAAGTAAAGTTATTATTCAGCGAATTAAAAGAATCAGATGCAGCCATACTTGGCGCAAGCGCACTGGTATGGGAAATAAAGGAAGAAGTAAAATAATTTATGCCAGGCTAACGGAAACGTATAGCCGAATAATTTGAAAATCTGCAACAAAACCTCCGGGTATATTTTATTATGCAACACTTTAAAATATGCATCCATACATTCCACATTTATTAAACGATATTCTCTTAGCACAGCGGCCTGAAATACCGGAAGCTCCTTTGCAAAAGGAAATTTCTTTTGAAGAAGAGATGGAGGATATAGAAAAATGGGTTATGCATGAAGAGCCTGAGCATACCTTCGGCTATTATTGCGGGCTGGAAGCAATTAACTTTCCGCCGGCTTCACAACTCACAAAAAAAGACATGCACCGTGTGGTAAAGGCATTTCTGCACATGATGTTTACGTGGAATTCCGGTATTGATTTCCCTAAAAATTTTCCTGTCGCCTTACAATATTCTTTTGTGGTGAATACTTTAAACGAAAAAACCACCATTGTAAATTCCGGCTTTATGACTTTCGATTACTGCACGGGCTACGCACCGGATTGTGTTTTCAAGGAATATTGCCCCTGCCTTAAATTTTACAATGATGATGATGAAAACGAAATGAATGATCTTTCATCGAATGAAGCAGATGACCTTCCTTTCTAAAGAAATATATTTTGTTTGGCACGATACGAAAACAAGATTAATAATTATTTTGACCTGTTATATATTTGCTTCCAAAATGAATTAATTTCATTCACCAAACTTTTCTTTTGAAAAAGATTACTGCTTTCATTTTACTTTTTGCGATGATCCTTTGCAGCAGTGGGTTGTACATCTCATATCAATTCAACTTATACTGCATACATCAACAGCAGAAAGAAATGATCCTTCATTCTGATGGCCTAAAAGACAGAATAGTAACTTTTTCGATTCCCCTCAATTTTGATAAAAATAAAAATATTGATCTTCGCTTTGTTGAAGATGATGAGATTATGTTCAACGGAAAAATGTATGACATAATAAATCAATACAAAACAAGGGACAGCATTTTTATAAAATGTATTCCCGATAAAGTAGAAGACGATATAAGAAGTGACGCTGCCAATCACGTAAGTGATACAGGCGGCTCCACCACACAAAGAAACTTTTCTTCTATAAAATTTAATCCCGAACCCTTTACCATAGCGGGTGGACCTGCAAAATTTAGTTTTATTTTAAATCGCTCTTCTGCGCTATTTTTATTTTCAAATGATTGCAAGCCTGCGACTTTTTATCTTAATGTTCCCTCCCCTCCCCCATGGAATAGTATGTAAGTTTTATTAGCCCTTATTCAATATACCGCATACACCGCGATAAATTCATAATGGGCATACTTCATATTTTTTACACAATACTTTACTAATTGTAATTAGCAAATATCCTGATGGTGAAACCAGGCGGAATATTGATTACAACTATTTAAACCAGATAAAATGAAAACTTTATTTTTCCTTGCTGCTACATTGTTATCCATACCATTGTTTTCTCAGTCGATAAAAGGCAGGGTTACAGATCAGCAAACGAATGAACCCATATACGGCGCAACGGTAAAGTTCTCCGGCAAAGGAGGAACTACCACGGACAAGGATGGCATTTTCTATATCAATTGTTCTGTCAATGCTGAACTTACAGTATCATATGTAGGATATAACAGTGCACGGTACACGATAAAAAACTGCAGCGATGATATTAATATTTCCCTTGAGCAATCGAACAATAAATTAAATGAAGTGGAAATTACAGCAACTTCCAACCTGAATAAAGCACTTTTATATCAACCTTCTTCCATTACAAAACTTGAGCCTACAGAGCTCAAACGTGGTACAGGCCTGTTTCTTGATGATGCGATAAACGGCAATGTACCCGGCGTAACTATGAACAGGCGTGCCGTGTCTTCCGGGCAGCAATTTAATATAAGGGGCTATGGCAATGGCTCAAGAGGTACTCGCGGCATCAGCAGTAATTTCGATGGACAAGGCTACAAAGTCTATCTTAACGGAATTCCTGTTACGGATGCGGAAGGTATTACCACATTAGATGATATTGATTATGGCTCTATTGGTAATGTTGAGGTAACAAAAGGTCCCTCCGGTACTTTGTATGGCTTGGCAATTGCCGGTGTTGTAAACCTTAGTACCATCAAGCCTGAGAAAGGAAAAACTTCCATCAGCCAGGAAGCGCTTATTGGTAACTATGGCTTGCAACGCTATACCACGCAGTTTCAAAAGGGCGGTGAGCGTTCGTCTCTTTTAGTGAATTATGGCCACCAGAAGTCCGATGGTTTCACCATCCACAATTCTTCGCATAAAGACTTTGTAAACTTTGTTGGAGAATTTCAACCCAATGAAAAAGAAAACATCACCACTTATTTTGGCTATAGCAACAGTTACGATCAAAGAAGCGGTGAGCTTACTATTGATCAATATAACACCAATGATTTTTCAGGAAATATTGAGTACATAAAAAGGGATGCACACAGCCAGGTCTATACATTCAGGGCGGGCGTAAGCCATAGCTATAATTTTAATGAGCATCTCTCAAATACGACTACATTGTTTGGTACAGGCTTCAACAGCAATGCTAGTTCTGCCGGTGGCTGGACAGATAAGGGCGCATTAAATTTCGGGCTTCGCTCCACTTTCGATACCAAATTCTCATTGGGAAATGATATAAACCTTAGCGGCATTACGGGCGTGGAAACCCAACGCCAGAATGCTTCCACCATTGGTTATGGCATGATAGATCCCTTGGGTTCAACACATGTTTGGAGCTATGGCGATCCTTATTTTATTATTGGAAGTTATGCCGCGGGCAACAATGGAACTACTTCCAATGTTTACACTACCACAGCTACTACTTCAGTTTTCACAGAATGGACCTTAACTTTACCTCATGATGTTTCCATCACTGGTGGCTTAGGTTTGAGTAATATGAAAGTCTCATTGGATGACAGGATTTACGCTCCAAATAAGCCAACACATTATGCGACAACTTACAATGGCTTGTTCTCTCCGCACGTGGCAATCAATAAGGTTTTCAGCCAGCAATTCTCTTTGTATGCATCATACACAAAAGCGTACAAAGCGCCGGTAAGTTCTTATTTCTACATTCCTTATTCTGCTGTAGGCGGCCCTGAATCAGGTATAGTAAATAATAAACTAAAAGCAGAAACAGGCGATCAATATGAAGTGGGTACAAAAGGCGCATTACTCAATGGAAAATTGTCGTATCAACTTGCATTTTTTGATGCTATATTTTCTGATAAGTTTACAACAGTTGCTGTGCCCTATAATAATACAACTACCCTTTACAGTTATGTTGTAAACGGAGGCAGGCAGGATGATAAAGGCATAGAGGCCCTGGTAAAATTTACGGTATATGAATCAGCAGATGGCTTCTTTAAAAATGTCACGCCATTTGCAAACTTTACCTATTCAGATTTTAAATATAAAAATTACCCCTTTCACATCATTAAAGGAACTACTGATTCCATAATTAACTACAATGGGAATGATGTGGCAGGTGTAGCAAAAGTTGTATTTAATGCGGGCTTTGATGTTACCGCAAAGCCAGGTATTTATGCGAACATGGCGTACATGTATAAAGACAAATTACCTATCACTTCTGATGGATTAAACATAGCGCCATCTTACAGCTTGCTAAATGCCAAGCTGGGCTTTCGTCACAGTCTTTCCACTCACTTTGATCTCGACTTGTATGCCGGTGTAAATAATATCACCAACACCAAATACCCAATAATGGTTTTTGTAAACCAGGTGCCTGATGCTTATATCGTAGGCCCTCGCTTTGCAAATTTTTATGGGGGTGTAAATTTGAAATATAATTTTTAATCATTCACAAAGGGCTGCTATTTTGCAGCTCTTTGCTTTTTAAAAAACATACATGAAAAAAATAATCTTTTTAGCCTTAATAAGTTTATCATTTACGAGTTGTGGAAGATTTGGAAATAAAGAAGGCGATGATAAAAAAGATATGCGAATAGTTTGCCTTTCCAAACACTTAACAGAAATGGTTTTCGCTTTGGGGAAAGGACATGACCTGGTAGGTGTTGATCTTTCAAGTACCTATCCCGACAGTGCGAAGCTTTTGCCTACAGTTGGCTACCACAGGGCATTAAACCCCGAAGGAATCATTTCCATGAACCCTGATCTTGTGATCCATAGCAACGATGTAGGCCCGGCCAATGTGATGCCACAGGTAGAAAAAGCCGGGTTGAAAGTAAAAGTATTTGGCGGTGCCAACACCTTTGATAGTGCCAAGATGCTTTTACGTAACCTTGGTAAATTTTTTAACGAAGAAAAAAAAGCTGATTCCATATGTAACAAAATGGATTCAGACATGGCAAAGGCAACAGCGGCATTGATGGCAATAAAAATAAAAGACACGCCAACTGTTATGATCATTCATTTCGGCAGGGCAAATAATATCTATTTTATAATGAGCGGGCGTGATGGGCCGGGTGATAAAATGATTGCACTTGCAGGCGGCAAAACTGCTAAATACGATGCAAAAGGTGCAAGGCAATTAAGTGCAGAAGCCGTAGCAACTTCCAACCCGGATGTTATAATTGCCACAGATTATGGATATGATAAAATGGGCAGCATGGATAAATTTATTTCAGAGATCCCAGGCGTGGCGCTGACTAATGCCGGAAAAAATAAACGCATCGTACGCTTTGAAGAGCATGACCTTATTTATTTTGGCCCGCGAACAGGAGAAAATATTATCAAATTGATGAACCTAATCCATCCTCCGGCAGATGTTCAGACAAAGTAAATTTTTCTTCCCGGTAACAATCATTTTATTATTTATCGCCATCTTATGCGCCATCGCCTTCGGCGCAGTTTCTATAACGATGAACGATATGTTTTCAGGAATTATACACGCATTTCAAAACAAAAAACCAGCTAATATTTACGAAGCGGTGTTCCTACAAATACGGCTACCAAGAGTTGTGTTGTGCGCAGTAACGGGCGCTATCCTTTCTGTATCGGGTGTATTACTGCAAGGCCTTTTTCGCAACCCGATAGTGGAGCCGGGGTTAATAGGAACCAGCGCAGGCGCAGCTTTTGGCGCTTCATTAGTTTTTGTTTTCGCTGTGCGGATGAGTAAAGAAATACAAAGCATCACCGGACCTCTGCTGGTTCCGCTGTTTGCATTTGGCGGCGGCTTGCTGGCTACTTTTCTCGTTTATTCGATTTCAAAATCCCAAAAAAAAATATCAATAACATCCTTATTGTTAGTAGGCATTGCTATTAATGCCATAGGCCTTAGCGGCACCGGCTTCATGAGTTATATCGCAAGAGACCCGCAGGCGAGAAGCATTACCTTTTGGAACCTTGGTACTTTCTCCGGCGCCACATGGCTGCAAGTTGGTATCACCTCAACAGTTGCTTTGATTGTTTTTATTGTATCGCTTCGTTACTCCAAACAATTAAATGCTTTGATACTCGGTGAAGAAGAAGCCTCTTACCTCGGTGTAGAACCGGAGAAGCTTAAAAGGCGAATACTTATACTTACCACTGCCATGGTATCTGTGGCAACAGCATTCGTTGGTGTCATAAGTTTTGTAGGATTGATAGTACCACATATTTTGCGGCTGTTGATAGGTAGTGATAATAAAAAATTAATTCCCGCCTCAATGATCATGGGCGCTATCATATTAATTGTTGCAGATATGGGCGCACGACTTTTGTTGGCCCCGACTGAAATCCCAATCGGCATTATTACTTCCATAACTGGAGCGCCAGTATTTATTTTTCTTCTTAAAAAATTTAATGTGCTACAGGAAAAAGGAGGTTCGTATGCTTGAAATAAAAAACGGCGGCTATTCTGTTGGCAACAAATGGCTGCTGCAAAATATTTCATATAAATTTCTACCAGGCAATTGTTACATGATCTGTGGCCCTAACGGCGCCGGAAAGTCAACACTGATGAAGCTTTTAAGCCTTGTAGCCATACCGGATACAGGAGAGGTTATTTACAATGATGATAAGGTTGATTATAAAAAAAAAGAAGGATATGCGAAATTCCGTTCAGTTCTATCACAGCAGGTTGATATAAGTTTTCCCCTGGAAGTAGAAGAAGTTGTAATGATGGGCCGCTATCCGCATTTCAAAATTAATCCCGCAAAAGAAGATGTTGAAATATGTAACGAAGTGATGGCCTTACAAAATTTGGAATCATTCAGAAAGAGAAATTTTTTAACCTTGTCCGGAGGAGAGAAGCAGCGGGTTCAGTTCGCCAGGGTGCTTGCGCAAATATGGGAAATGCCGCAACAGGGTTCACGGATACTATTATTGGATGAGCCGATTTCATCCTTAGATATAAAATATCAATTTGATTTTTTGCATCATGTAAAAGAGTTTCTAAATGAGAAGACAATCGTGATTGCAGTATTACACGATCTCAATCTTGCCTTAAATTATGCTGATGAAATATTGCTTTTAAAAGAAGGAAAATTGTTTGCAAGCGGCAAGCCCGCTGATGTGTTATCGCCTGGTAATATCAGTGAAGTTTTTCAGCTTGATTTCAACTTATACAACCCGGGAGAAGTAAAATTGTTATGGCCTTCTAAATATTAAACAGCAATAATATTAAGCCATTCGTTGAAATGTCCAGAACAACGCGATAAGTGCAATTAAACCTGACAGCGGATAGACTATTACCTTTTTATACCATTCCTTTTTTCCAAATGGACGAATGAGTAAAAGGTACACAAGAGTTATCACACTTATCTGCCCCATCTCCACACCCACATTAAAAGAGAATATTGAAGTAAAAAATTTATTTCTTGGTAAGCCTATTTCATTGAGAGCGCTTGCAAAGCCCATCCCATGCACGAGCCCGAACATAAATATTATAGCAATTCGCCACACCTTCAACTCACTTAATAAAATATTTTCAACAGCAACAAATGCAATAGATAATGCGATCAAAGGTTCCACTATACTAGCAGGCAGTTTAATAATTCCTTTCATACTCAAGGCCAGTGTAATTGTATGTGCCACTGTAAATGCTGTTGCCTGCCATAGAATGGTTTTGAATTTTGTATTCAACAAACACAGGCTTACAACAAACAATATATGATCCAGGCCGTAGGGAACAATATGATTTACACCCAGCACAAAATAATACCAAACTACGTCTCCGGTAGGAGCTTTTTCCAGCGTATAATTTATGGTATGCGCAAATGATGATAAGGGAAGCGCTAATAGTATAAAGGCAAAAAACCGTTTATAATTTAATGTATCTTTCTGCAGCGTCATCTGTTATAATTCTTTCAGCAAAGCTGCACTTTCTTCCTTTAATTCAATATCAATCCCCGGATTGTTTTTTAATGCTTCGGTTAAGACTTGTTTTGCTTTTTCCCTGCTTCCACTTTTGGCATATATAAGCCCTGCGTGACAAAGCAAAACAGGGTTCTTACAATTTGTTTTTAATGCTGTATCAATATAGACTTTAGCCTTTTGAAAGTCTCCCATTTTATAATAAACCCAGGCAACGGTTTCATTTACATCGATATTTTCAGGTCTTCTGTCATATTCGAGTAGCGCATGCTTCAAAGCGTTTTCATTATCATTTTTCAGCAAATAAGCGTAGGCCAGTTCCCTGTCAGCATAGTGCCCGATGCTTTCATCTTCCTCTCCTTTTTTGCTGTCACTATTCATACCATCTATAATCTTGTCGAGGAGATCATTCGCCTTTTTTGTATCACCGCTCATGCGGTACAATTGTGATAACTGCTCTTTAATTGCAAAATCATTAACCAAAGCTGCAGCCTGTTCATAATACGAAAGCGCTTTTTTATAATCCCCGCTTATCATGGATATGTGCCCAAGGCCTGCTATAGCATACGCATATCCCGGACGCTCTTCGAGTGCAATGGTATAATGCATTTTAGCGCTTAGCGAATCGCCGGTATTTTCGTATAAGCGTGCCAGTTGCATGCGTGTCCATTCTGTTGGTTCATCTCCAACGCCTCCTGCGCCTACAGCCATTTTCATAGCATCTATTGCTCCGGGATAATCACCGTGTATTTCCCGGAGATAAGATATGCGTGAGTATGAGCGAATGTCGGGACGGATGGATATCATCTTGTCTGAATTTTCAACGGCTGTTTTATAATTTCCCATTTCCACATTTCCATCTACCAGTAAACCATATATAAGCGCATTGTACGGATTTATTTTTTGCCCTTTTTCTGCAATTGTCAGTCCATCAGCAAAATGATGCTGGGACATGTATAACAATGCCTTTAGTGTTAAGGCTTCAAAATTTCCGGGCTCGTTTTCAAGTACGCGGTTAATATATTTCATGGCTGCTGCATCATAATATATATAATTAGCGGTGATTCTCCCCTCCTGAACATATAGAGTAGCGAGAGCTACAGCCGTTTTGGCATCGTTTGGATTGTATGCAATTTGTTTAATAAGTTGTTCTGAAGCTGCTTTTGTTCTCTGCCATTCTACAGAATTAGCGGCTGCATCTTGCCGTTCGATAAGCGGGTAAGTCTTGTTATTTAATTCAGATTTGTGCAGGTTGTAACGTATAACCACAAACGCAGAAATACTAAAAAACAAACCGATTAATAAAATGTATATAAATTTCTTTTTCATAACGAGTTTGTGCTGGGATTAAGAGAGTTAAGAGAATAAAGCCTGCGGAATTTACCACAGGCTTTATTAATGAAATTTGAAATTATTCTTTTACTATTGTGAGTGTTTTATTAGTCCCACTATCTTTCTTTCCTGAAATAAAATATGAGCCTTTAGACATTCCGCTTGCATTCCACTGTGTAGTGTAAGTGCCCGCTTCAACCATTTTGTTTACTAACACTTTCAAAGGCTTGCCTAAAGCATCGTATAGCATGATGTTTACGCGTGAACGTTCAGAAACATGATAACGTAAAGTGTTGTTACCATTAGAAATGGGGTTTGGCGTGTTTGCTATCTCAATACCAGGTGAAGCAATACCAAGAGATGATGATGTTGCCGGGCCACTTGATTTCATATCCACAGATTTTCCAGCGGGTGGCGGAGCACAATCGCAATTGTGATCACCCGACCATGGTGTTTGCACAAATGGAAATTCAGTTTTAAATGACGTATCATTTGCATTTACACCAGTGTTGTAAGTTAATACACTTACCAGTTGTGGTGTTACTGCACTTCCTCCGGGAACATAATCATCGTAGAAGAGGCCAATAGCCGCTAATACAACTCCACCCACAGCCTGCAGTTCAATCCGCGTTACATCGTCTTCCAGCCTTCTTCCGTTAGGAAAACCGTCCATGTTCGGAATAAATTGCAGCGATGCATCTCCGTTATATCTTGGATCTGTGAGGCCTAACACCGCGGCCTGTACCAAACCTTCTGAGCTAAAATCAGGTGACTTGCGGTCAGTAGCAGGAACAGCCATGTTTAAACGAAGCATATCTCCTCCGTTTGGTAAAAAGTTATTGATAAAGGGCTTACCTGCGGCAAGTGGGTTACCCATTTTACCTGTTGCCAATTGATAAGGTTGCAGGTTAGGAACACCCGTATGGAATATTGGCCAAAGATCAACTGACCTTGGAGACCCTTTAGCAGGCAACAAAAGAGTGCCAAAAACAGCATCGTCTAAGGCTGTTCCGGTTAGGACTGATGAACCTTTTAAAGAGTAAAGACCATCCTGGCCATTACCAAATCCATAGGCGCCTAAAGAATTTTTTTGTATGCGAAGTGGAGCAAAGGCAGGAACAGCGCCTCCAAATTGAGCATCATCCATGTACAGTGCTAATTCAGGATTGTAAAAGAAATTACCAAACGTGCTTAGCTTAGAAAGATCCTGGTAAGGTGTTAAGCTATTCCAGTAATCTTTATAGCCAATGGGAATCACAGCTTCGTTAGTCAAAGGCATTCCGAGGCGAGAAACTTGTACCCAAGCTCCGCTATTTGTTTCGGTGCCGTCACCATTTAATGTTCTTACCTTTTGCCTGCTTGCAGATGCCCACACGCCGATGATATAGTTAGCATCCAGTATGTTTGCGGCAGACGCAACATCTTTATGATTTTTTGCTAAATCTTTCACATCAATTTGCATTACAATTGTAGAAACGTTCTTACATTTTAATGCATCTTCAGAATGGCTTGGCCCCTGCCTTGGCGCATTACCCAAATCAAAAATGCCACCGAGGTCAACGAAAAAAGGATCATCGGCCGTGCCTGCAAATACTTTCTCACCTGTAAGTGCAGTAGCCGTTGCTTTTGCAATTAGGGAATTGTAATTAGAAACGTTTAGACCAACCGGTGAACTGATAGAGCGTGGCCCGATATTATAAGCAGGCACGATACCTCTTTCACGGTTAACTATCATCCTAAAAGTTTTACCACCATCTGTACTTTTTTCCAAAGTATAAGTGGTATGTAAATTCTCTTTTCCAAGCCTAATGTTGAAAAAAGTCGTAGGATCCTGGTTTTCTTTGAAAAAAGTAAAACGATAAGTAATATCATCTCCCGGAGTGGCTGCATCGTTATCAACATGTATTTCGTAACGTACATTTTCTCCAAAAGAATAATAATTCGGCCCTCCATTAGGCAGCTGGCCTGGAATGTAATTGGCAATAATTACGATTTTGTTAGGATCGTTGGGGCTCTTAAACGCATACAGATCGGTATTATCTGCAAGCGGATCGTTGGCGATCATTGGTGCTTCGCGGTGGCTCGAAGACATTAGTACCGCTGAAAATACAGTGACGGCTGCAACTGCAATACCGATTTTCAGCTTACTAATTGTAAAGCTTTTTTTCATTTTTTTTAATTTAATTGTTTAGAAATGTGCAAGTAGTTACTCATAGAATGGGCTTCATTCTCTTCTGGTAAAAAAGGTATGTAAACGTGATTGCAAACCGGGCGCTGACCTCAACTGTTTGCGATTAGGGATTAAAGAAAATCTTACACAGGAATAGATTAAACAATTAATGATCAAACAACGATTAAGAGCCAAAGAGAATGTTAAAAGAGTTACGGATTTTTTGTTAGGATGGATTTAACAGAACTTAAATAAAATTATTTATTAGAGTTGGATGCCCATCCGTCATCAATAAGTGTACACAAGTCTTTGTTTACAACTCCTACCCGCGGGAATATTTGCAGGAATCTATTAATGCAATAGCATTAGAAAATTTTTCCTAATGGAAGAGGTCTGCTGCCACCCCTACCAGGCTTATAAGGAGTTAGTATAACGGGCATGCCAAATATTTATATCAATTTTATTTAGCGTTTTTAAATTTTATTGCTTTTCAAGTTGGAATAAATTTTATATTTCCTGGTTAATTTTATCTACAATAAAATACAATAATCCGGTAAACCTTTTTTTAGAATATTGATGTCTAATCATTGTAACATCTCCTCCTCTTCGGGGAATACCCTGATAAGCTTAAGTTTACTTACGGGAGCGACAATCAGCGGAAATTTTTCAACTGAAATATTAGTAGGCTCTAGCCCAAAACCTCTTTCTTCTCCGAGGCTTATATTTTTAATCATAAAATGCATTTTCAAAATCAGCTTTTCAAAAAATGGCAGGTCATTATCCTGTGAAAGAAATTTTTCCATAACAATGAATTGAAAATCGCCCAGCACATTTCCACGTTGAGAAGTTTCATACTTGCTTACTATGTTTACTTCCTTATTGGCGATCATATCATTTACCACATTTTTAAACATGAGGTTTATGCGTGGCTCCAGCCGGAAGCCTAGCCGGAAATCTATCCGGATAATTTCATTAGGGATAATTGTTTCTACACTGTAATCGGAAGTGTAAGGATCATCCAAAGTATCTACATGTACAAACCAATAAATATCGGCACGCTTTGGTTTTCTTTTTAAAATAGAATAAATAACCTTCTGTTCTATCTCCTTAGGATTGCTACCACTCGTGAGATATATAAGGTGAGTAGAATATTTAGGAATAGATTTATCATTGCTAAGCTCCTGCAACAAAGGAATATAATGCTCAAGCCTTACAAATTCCACGTACCGGTTTTTTACTTTTCTTGCTTTGTACCAGATGTACATTATCGCAAACAATGCCCCGCCGACAATAAGCGTTACGAAGCCGCCATGTGGAAATTTATCGAGGTTCGCAATTAAGAAACTCATTTCTATACCAATGTAAACTATCAGGTAGAGATAGATAAGTGGTTTTTTTACTCTTCTCGCAACAAGAAAATTCGAAAATAATATAGAGGTCGCCAGCATGCACAATGTAATGGCAAGCCCATACGCCGCTTCCATATTGGATGAAGTGCGAAAATAAAGAGTGATGCCAACGCAACCGATAAACAGCATAGTATTTATGGCAGGAATAAATAGTTGCCCTCTTTCTTCAGTCGGATAATTAATCTTCATTTTAGGCCAAAGATTCAGCCGCATACTTTCGCTAATAAGGGTGAAGGAGCCGCTTATTAATGCCTGGCTTGCTATGATGGCCGCGACTGTTGCGATAATTATTCCTATTATTTTAAACCATTCCGGCATAATACCATAAAACGGATTAAACCCGTTATCAATAATGTCTTTTGTAAAAAGCTCGCCAGAGTGGTTAGCCAACAACCAGGCACCTTGCCCGAGATAGTTAATGATAAGCGCAGACTTTACAAATATCCAGGACATGCGGATGTTGCCACGGCCGCAGTGGCCGAGATCGCTATAGAGTGCTTCGGCACCTGTAGTACATAGAAATACTGCGCCCAATAACCAAAACCCTTGCGGATAATTTACCAATAGGTTGATGGCATAGTATGGGTTGAACGCCTTAAAAATATACAACGCATCAAACAAATGACGAAAACCCAATACCATAAGCATAAGGAACCAGGTACACATGATTGGCCCAAAAGCATTGCCGATAGAAGCGGTACCAAATTGCTGAAAGAAAAAAAGAAGCACTAGTATGCCGATGACGATATATACAACCGATGATTCATGCATGTGGCTGAAAAAAGGTATTTGCTTCAGTCCTTCTACGGCAGATGTTACCGAAATAGGAGGCGTAATCATTCCATCTGCGAGCAGCGATGCGCCCCCGATCACAGCAGGATATACGAGCCACTTTTTTTGCCTTCTTACAAGAGCGTATAGTGAAAATATTCCGCCTTCGCCACGGTTATCTGCTTTGAGCGTGAGGATTACATACTTTACGGTAGTTTGCAAAGTCAATGTCCAGATGATGCAAGACAAACCACCAAGTATAAGCTCACTGGTAATTACCTTGTCTCTGATTATTGCGTTTAAAACATAGAGGGGGGAAGTTCCGATGTCTCCGTAAATTATTCCAAGGGCAATAAGCAAACCCGCACCGGTTACTTTATTAAGATTTTTTTTCAAATTTAATTTTTAAAAACCTTTTTGCTTTGTTTTAACAGAGCAGGAAAAGTTTTGCAAATTTCGCCCCCTATCAAGAGACAATCAACATTAGGTACAAATCTTTATAAAATCCTTATACATAATACGGCGCCTTTTATATTACCCTTACAAATAGCAGCCTATTTTTGCGCATTAGATATGGAGCTCTTCATAAACAAAATAAGTAAGCCACGGCAACTGCTGATAAGTGTAGTTGTGGTGTGCCTTGTTTCCGCATTATGCTTTTCTATTTCCAGCTACCTCGATTATAAAGTTGTTGCCTTTATTTTACTGCTCACCGTTTCTATCATAGCGGTACTTTTCGACATCATTCCGGTTTTCGTTGCGGCTGTGCTGAGCGCTTTGATTTGGGATTATTTTTTTATTCCGCCCTACTATACGTTCCATGTAAATTCTACAGAAGATTCAATATTACTGCTGATGTATTTCGTAATAGCCCTGGTAAATGCGGTGCTTACTTATAAGATCAGGCAGATAGAAAAAATAGGGAGAGCGAGGGAAGAAAAAGCCAGTGCGGTAAAGCTATACAATACACTTTTAAATTCACTTTCGCATGAACTGCGGACCCCGATAGCAACGATCATTGGGGCAACAGATAACCTGCAGTCTAACAATCGTAATCTTACCGCAGAAAATAAAAAAGATCTTATTGCGGAGATTTCAAAAGCTTCTTTTCGTCTCAATCAACAAGTTGAAAACTTACTAAGTATGTCGCGGCTTGAGTCGGGTTTTATTCAACCTAAAAAAGACTGGTGCGATATTATTGAAGTAATATATGAGTCAATAAAAAGAATTGAAGAGACGAATATTTCACAAACAATCGAGGTAAATGTTAATCCCGATATTCCTTTTTTTAAGATTGATAAGACAATGATGGAACAAATAATTTACAACCTGGTAAATAATGCTATTCAATATACTCATGAAGATAGCAGGATAGATATAACAGCCCATTGTCACGCAGACGTATTGGAGTTGATAGTTGAAGACAATGGCCCGGGTTTTCCTGAAGAAGAATTACCCAATGTATTCAATAAATTTTATCGCTTAAAAAATACAAAGACCGGCGGAACAGGTCTCGGCCTTTCAATAGTAAAAGGCTTTACGGAAGCAATGGGTGGAACTGTTCATTTGCAAAATATAAAAGATAGTGGCGCAAGGTTTACCATTTGTATTGTTGCTCAAACCTCCAGTCTAAAAACTATGCAACATGAATAAGGCGGAGATATTGATTATAGATGATGAAGTGCAGATCCGCAAGCTGCTGGAGATTACTTTGCAAAGTAATAGTTATATCGTGAACCAGGCGGGCAACGCAAAGACAGGGCTTATTATTGCCGGGAATCATCCGCCTGATATGGTCATCCTTGATCTTGGCTTGCCGGACCAGGATGGGCAAACAGTGTTGAAAAAGTTGCGCGAATGGTACACAAATCCTATATTAATTCTTTCAGTAAAAAATAATGAAGATGATATTATAAATGCATTAGACAATGGCGCAAACGATTACCTGGTAAAGCCATTTCGCACAGGAGAGTTGCTGGCCCGCATACGCTCCGCATTGCGCAATGCAGCTTCTGAAGAGGGGGATCAAACTATAGTATGCGGGGAGATAGAAATAGATCTTGAAGCGAGGACGATCAAAAAAAATGATGAATCAATAAAGCTTACTGTAACTGAATATCGCCTGCTTTCGCTTCTTGCAAAAAATGAAGGCAAAGTGCTCACTCACCAGTATCTCTTGCGTGAGGTGTGGGGCCCGGGCTACATCAATCAATCGCAGTACTTAAGGGTGTTTGTCGCACAGCTTAGGAAAAAGATTGAAACTGATCCAAACCGACCGCAATATATTATTACGGAATCGGGTATTGGCTACCGCTTTATAAACAGGCAGGATTAAACATTTTCCTTTTATTTACATTTACAAATTGATGTAAAAGCAAAGAAAAAAAACGCTCTTGCATTGAGATAACGGCCACGCTTAGCCCAAATTATTATGCGTGTCCTAAATCCATATTATGCAGTTAACCATTTTTATTATAAGTGTATGTATTATCGGGGGTTTTCTATTTGCTGCATTTAGAAAAAAGGCGCAGCTTACACAGCCGGATGCCGCCACAGAAAAAGAGATACTACAGCAGCACGTCTTATTTTACCAGCGCTTGCCTGGCGTAGAGAAAGTACGTTTTGAAGAAAGCGTAAAAACTTTTTTACAAAAAATAAAGATAACCGGAATTAAAACAACGGTCGAAGACAGTGACAGGGTTTTTGTGGCAGCCGCAGCCGTTATTCCCATCTTCGCTTTTCCCGGCTGGCAATACAGGAACATTCATGAAGTGTTATTATACCCTGGTTCATTCAATCATGAATATGATTTGGAAGGGGCCGGCCGCAATATATCCGGCATGGTGGGCACCGGCCCAATGCAAAATGTAATGCTGCTTTCACAGCAGGATTTGCGCACGGGTTTCCTGGACCATGCGGATAAATCCAATACAGCCATTCATGAATTTGTACACCTTATAGATAAGACTGATGGAAGCACGGATGGAATTCCTGAGACACTGTTACCGCATAAATATGCAGTTCCTTTCCTGAAACGTATACATGAAGAAATACAACAAATCAACTCCGGCCATTCTGATATTAACCCGTATGGAGCCACGAATGAAGCGGAATTTTTAGCCGTTGCCGCAGAGTATTTTTTTGAACAGCCGGAGAAGATGCAGGAAAAGCATCCCGAGTTGTATGGCTTGTTAGAACAGGCTTTTACCGGCACAAGCACTTCTGAAAAAGCTAACTAATTTATTATACAAAATAAAAATATTATGACTATTACGCTGGAAAATGATTACCTAAAGATTGCAGTAAAATCAAAAGGTGCTGAATTATGCAGTGTTGTAAGAAAGGATAGCCAGATGGAATATATGTGGAGCGGCGATCCTGCCGTTTGGGGCAAAACTTCACCTATATTATTTCCTATAGTAGGCACACTAAAAGACGATACTTATTCCTACGGGAATGAGCGATATAAACTTTCACGCCACGGATTTGCACGCGATGCCGAATTTGAAATTGTAAAACAGGAAAAGCAGGAAGCGGTTTTTCTTCTGAAAAACTCAGCTGATTCATTTAAAATTTATCCTTTTGCATTTGAGCTTTTTATAAAGTATTTAGTAGAGAGTGATGAATTAAAAGTGAGCTATGAAGTGAGAAATGCCGGCACAAATATTATGTACTTTTCTTTGGGGGCTCATCCTGCTTTTAAAGTTCCATTGACGGAAGCAACTGTTTACAAAGATTATTTTTTAGAATTTAATTCAATAGAAGATGCAGGTCGCTGGCCTATAAATAAGGAAGGTTTGATTGCGAAAGTATCATTGCCCTTTTTTAATAATTCTTCGCGTATTGACCTTAGTCACGAGCTCTTCGAAAAAGATGCGTTGGTATTTAAAGATATTCATTCACATAAAGTTTCACTTAAAACAGATCGCGATACACATGGACTTGATTTCTATTTTAACGGCTTTTCCTATCTCGGTTTGTGGGCAGCTAAGGGAGGAGACTTTGTATGTATTGAGCCGTGGTGCGGCATTGCAGATTCTGTTGATCATAACCAACAATTTACTGAGAAAGAAGGTGTGCAAACATTGCCCGCAAATGATGGTTGGGTGAGAGAATGGAAGATAAGGCCGTATTAAATAATAGGATATCATTTATTCACTTCAATTCTATTACACGAATTTTTTTTGTTATGCTGATTAAAGAATGCTAATATAATTTACGCTTTAATTCGTGTCATTCTCCTGATCATTTTAAATTTGATAAAAACGCTTAAGTTATGTTCGAACATGAGAAACGTAAATCGCCTGTATCAATCAATAAAGATGAATTCATACAAACTGGTTATCGCCTAATAGATACCATCGCGGATTTTTATGAAAAGATAAATGAAGGCCCCGTAACCACAGGTGAAACGCCGTCACAAATACAAAGTTTTTTTGTTACTACTTCTTTGCCGGAAGAAGGAACTTCTGTTTCAGAAATTTTTTCTACAACTTCTGATTTGCTATTGAATCATTCGTTGCTCAACGGGCATCCAAAATTTTTTGGCTACATCACTTCTTCACCGACACCTGTCGGCGCACTCGCAGATTTGCTGGCTGCTGCCGTAAATCCTAACGTGGGTGCAAACATTTTAAGCCCGATGGCTACGGCAATCGAAAAGCAAACGGTAAAGTGGCTGGCTGAATTTATAGGTGTTGATACTAATTACGGAGGGTTGCTGGTAAGCGGAGGGAACATGGCAAACCTCACCGCTTTTTTAGCAGCACGAACTGCGAAAGCCCCAAAAAATATTAAGGAAGATGGCCTGGCAAAGGCCGCAGGTGAAATGGTTTTTTATTGCTCAAAAGCAACGCATACCTGGATTGATAAAGCTGCAGTTTTATTTGGTCATGGTACAAAAGCGATCCGATGGATACCAACTGACGCAGATAATAAAATGGATACTAACGTACTATCACAAACGATTATTGATGATATAAAGCAAGGAAAAAAACCTTTCCTTGTAATTGGAAATGCAGGAGATGTGAGCACAGGTGTGGTTGATAACCTTACTGAAATTGCGGAGATTTGCAAAGAGCATGATCTTTGGTTTCATATTGATGGCGCTTATGGAATTCCGGCGGCAGTAGTTCCGCAATATAAAAGTTTGTTTGACGGCATAAGAGACGCTGACTCCATTGCGCTTGACCCGCACAAATGGCTGTATGCTCCGCTGGAAGCCGGTTGCACGCTGGTGAAAAATCCGCAACATTTAATAGATACGTACAGTGCGCATCCTGTCTATTACAATTTTGATAGTAGTGCTGATGAGCCCACGCTTAATTTTTACGAATATGGCTTGCAAAATTCAAGAGGATTCAGGGCATTGAAAGTGTGGATGGCTTTACAGCAGGCTGGTAAGAATGGTTATATAAAAATGATCAACGATGACATAGAACTTTCGCAATTGTTATTTGATGAAGCGAAGAAACATGCTGAGCTGGAAGCTGTAACACAAAACTTAAGTATCGCCACGCTTCGCTACATTCCTGCAGGCTATGAGGAGAACGAAAAGACAGGTGAAACTTATTTGAACAAATTGAATGAAGAACTATTGAATGAATTGCAAAAAGGTGGCGAAGTATTTTTGTCTAACGCCGTTGTTGCAGATAAATATTGCTTGAGAGCTTGCATTGTAAATTTCAGGACTTCAAAGAAAGATATTCTTGAAACAATTGAAATAATTGTTAGCGAAGGCCGAAAGGTTCACAATAAGCTTAAGGGTGAATAAGTGCGGCCCAAAAAATTTTGAGGTTAAAAAATCGAATCTATTTTCCCTCAACTGATTTTACAAACTCATCTACACTCATTGCATTTTCCAAACTAAAGTCACCGATGCGGGTTCTGCATAAGCTGCTGAGATAACCCCCGCAGCCCAAAGCCTCGCCAAAGTCATTCGCAAGGCTACGTATATACGTTCCCGTGGTACACACTACTTTAAAATAAACTTTTGGCATTTCGATTTTCGTGATTAGAAAACTCTTAATAGTTATTGTTCTTGGTTCGAGAATAACCTCGGCTCCCCTGCGTGCAAGCAGGTAAACCGGTTTGCCTTTTTGTTTTATAGCTGAATGTATCGGAGGCACCTGTTGTATTTCTCCTTCAAATTTTTTTACAGCCTCATAAATAAGTTCTTCTGTAATATTATCAATCGGCTTAAAGTTTTCCGGCTCGCTCTCAAGATCATAAGTAGGTGTTGTGGCGCCCAACGTAATAGAACCGGTATATTCCTTTTCCTGCGCCATGTACTCATTTATCTTTTTTGTAAATTTACCTGTGCAAACTATTAATAGCCCCGTTGCTAAAGGATCAAGCGTACCTGCATGCCCCACTTTCTTTATCCGTAGCGTATTACGAATCTTTCTTACCACATCGAAAGAAGTCCAGTTGAGGGGTTTGTCTATTAAAAGAAAAGCCCCATCACCCCCGGCCCCAAAAGGGGAGGAAGAAGGTTTTGAAATATTGTCCTTATTTGCTGGTTGATTATCCATTAAGTTTTGATTTTTTTTTAAAGATCGTTTTATTCTCCCCTTTAGGGGCCGGGGGTTTATTCTCCCCTTTAGGGGCTAGGGGTTTATTCTCCCCTTTAGGGGCCGGGGGTCTAGTTTGCTTGTCTTGCCTTTAATTCAAGATATTTATTAATTGTATTCACAGTAAGATTTTGCGGTGAGCTTAACACCGATAGTATTCCATATTTCAAAAGCTCTTTTGCGATAAGTCTTTTTTCAAAGGCAAATTTTTCTGCTATCGTTTTAATATATACTTCTTCAAGGTTCGTTGCTTTTGCAGAAGTAAGCTTTTTCAGTTCTGTATTTTCAAAAAAAACAACGAGCAGCAGGTGATGTTTTGCAAGGGAACGCAAATAATCCAGTTGCCTTTCCAGTCCTGAAAGTGATTCAAAATTTGTAAACAAGATCAGCAGGCTGCGATGCCTGATCCTATTGCGTATTTGCATGTATAACATTTCAAAATCGCTTTCCAGGAAATCTGTTTTTTGGTTATATAGTAATTGCAGGATATTCTCTTTTTGCACCGGCTTACGATCAGCCGCGAGTACATTGCCGATATAATTTGAAAAAGTGATTACGCCAACACGATCTTGTTTTTTCAGGCAAACATTACTTAATACGAGGCAGCTATTTATTGCGTGATCAAGCAGGGTCAAACCCTGGAAAGGCATTTTCATAAGCCTTCCTTTATCAATAATACAATATACCTGCTGCGATCTCTCATCCATAAAATTATTAACCATCAGCCCTCCTCTCCTGGCAGAAGCCTTCCAATTAAGCGTGCGAATATCATCTCCGGTTACATATTCTTTTATCTGCTCAAACTCCATGCTCTGTCCAAGCTTACGCATGCGGCTGCTTCCGCTTTCATGTTGCAACGTTGCATTAGACAAAAGTTCATACTTATGTAATTGCATAAAAGAGGGATATACAGCAATAGTTTCCTCTGCCTCAATGGTAATCCTTCTGCTTACCAACTTCACCGGAGAACTAATGAATAAATGAATGTCACCAAAGTGATATTCGCCTCTTTGCAAAGGGCGCAAATACCATTGCACATTTTTTTGCTGATGGCTTTTTAAATCCAGGTGCCTTTGCCAATTCCTTAACTGAAACTGTTCTGGTAATTCATCGATTATTTTTACATGCAAAGCGAAAGGAAAATCATTTTTTACAACGAGCTCAATTTTATTTTCATCACCATTACTCAATCGCCCTGCGGTAATTCTTTTTGCAGTAACAGTTTTTTTTGTAAAAAATAAAAAAGTATAATCAATAACGCAGAAAACAATAAATAGTAGTATTAACGTAAGCGTTATCGGCTCCAGCACCGGAATATAAAATGCCATTACGAACAAGGCAATAAATATCCCCATGATCACGAAGAAGCGTGAAGTAACAAAAAGATCACCGAGATATTTTTTTAGTACTGACAAAAATTTTATTATTAGAATTTACCCGGTTGCAAATTTTATCATTTACTAATTAATGGCTGGTTATAACAGCAAAATAATTATCGGGGAACTTCAAGGCTGCCAATGATATTACCAATTAATTCATCTGGCGACACACCCTCCATTTCTTTCTCAGGTGTTAGTATTATCCTATGTCGCATAACAGGGCCGGCCATTTCAATGATGTCCTCGGGCTTCACAAAGTCTCTTCCTTTAATAGCAGCATTTGCTTTTGCCGCCCTTAAAATTGCAAGCGATGCCCGGGGGGATGCGCCTAAAAATAAAAATGAATTGTTTCTCGTTGCATGCACAATTTTCGCGATAAACTCAACAAGCTTTGGATCAATCAGTACTTCGTGTATGGTTTGCCGGTAGAGTGATATCTTATGTGTTGAGATTACTTTATTTATATCCTCCAGCAATGCATTTTGCGTAAGCGACTGCTGGTTCAGGAGAATATTTATTTCTTCTTCCAGGGATGGATATTTTACATCTATCTTAAATAAAAACCTGTCAAGTTGCGCTTCCGGCAACCGGTAAGTACCCTCCTGCTCTATCGGATTTTGGGTAGCCAACACTAAAAAAGGAAAGCTCATTAAATGCGTTGCGCCATCAATGGTTACCTGCCTCTCTTCCATCACCTCAAACAAAGCCGCCTGCGTTTTTGCCGGCGCACGGTTTATTTCATCTATCAAAATAATATTGCTGAAAATGGGGCCCTTTTTAAACTGGAAATCTGCTTCCCTCGGATTAAAAACAGAAGTGCCCAACACATCGCTTGGCATAAGATCGGGCGTAAATTGTATACGTGAGAAATCCGCATCAATAACCTTAGCCATTAACTTCGCAGTCAATGTTTTTGCAACGCCTGGCACTCCTTCAATTAGAATATGCCCGTCACATAGCAAACCGATCATAAGCATATCGACCATCTCATGCTGGCCCACAATCACTTTCCCTATCTCGTTTCGTATGGCATTTACCGTCGCATTTAGATCGCCAAGGTCAATTCTTTGCTCAAAGATGTTTTCTTCCATCACGTTTTATTTTGTAAAAAATTTTCTATTTCAGTATTTAGTTTCAGCAATTGGATGTCATCTGTTTTTTCGCTCTCCTGTATCTCTTTTATTAAATAAATTAATTGCTGTGTGTTCTCCTTTGACACCCCGCTTTTACCCGCCAGGGAATTGATGAATTCATCGTTGATATCCGTCGTGCTGATAAAATATTTATTGCGGATATGCTCGTAAAAATAAGTGATCATTTTTTCCGCTATGTGCTTGTTGTTCTGTTTCTGCAAATAAAGGCGGCCAACTGTTTCGGTAAAAGTAACAGTTGTATTTACATTTGGCTTTATAACCGGGATAATTTTTTGCTTTCGTTTTACATTAAAAAAAATAAACAATAATATGCCCGTTACGGCGAGCCAAAATGCCCAAAGCAAAGGCGGATGCTGACTAATGACGCTCATGGTAGAAAAATCATCATCACCGCTTCCACTATTATTTCTTCTGCGTGAAGAGCCGGAATTTTTATAATATTCATCCCAGTATATATTTTTTGGATCAGAACGCAGGTAAGAAATTACATTGTCAAAATACTTATAATTATCTCCCGTAAGTAAAAAGTAATTTCCGAAAATGCGTGGCGCAACATGCAGGTAAATTCTCCCTTTGCCTTCGAAAAGTACAATATAGTTTGGCCGGCTGATCTCGTTGGTGCCTAAAACTTTTGTAAACGAGGTATCATATTCTGTTAAGGCATTGAGAAAAGGAAAATAATAATAGCTGTAAGCAGGCGCTGTGTAATTGTCTCCGAAATACATGCTCACATGCGTTTCATGCATTTTACCTTTCAGCTCATTCAATATTTCTCCCTGCCTGTCGATATTGCAATTTATATTTTCGAGTAAACGGTTATCAATGTAGTCAGCAGAAATAAACAGGTCGTTACCAGCTTTTACATAATCTGTAAAAGCCTTTACCTCGGAATAATTCAGGACAAGGTTTTTGGTAATAAGAAAATAGAGTGAATATTTTTTGTCAGTAGAATAAGATTTTATTTTATTCCATACATCATCAAAAGGTTCAGTGACGCTTTCTATATAGCGGTCGCCGAAGAGGTGTGTAAAGTCATTGTAAGCGACAAATGTGCCGAAAGGTTCTTTGTCCGTCTTGCGATAATTTTCATTCAGCGAAGGCAACCTGTTTTTATTGTTGCATGAAATAACCGCGAAATAAACAAACGCAAAAAGGAATCGATATCGTGACCAAAATTTCAAATAGTTACATTTTTTTATTGAATGAAATAAATTCTTCTTTCAATTGGCGGTAGCGATTTTCAGCGATTGCAAATTTTCCATACCATACATATTCGTAGTTGAGCGTAAGAGATGCAAACGCTTGCTGGTGGGAGTTACCAGCTAATTCCTTTACATACGCATAGTTCGTTTTATCTGGCGAAAACTGAATCAATTCCCTGTCACCAAGCCTGCGCAGCGTTTGTAAATAAAGATAGCGGGTAGATAAATTAAAATCCTTTTCTTGCTCAGCATCTTTGATCAGCGTATTGTATTCAGCATATTCGTTAAGGCCCAAATGTTCATCCTCAGTTTTCACCATATCAGCATTTATATTTCCTTTTGAGAAAAGGCCGCCGGTAAAAAATAATTTATAAATGATAAAACATATAAAGAAGATGGCGACTACCCAGAAAAATATTTTTACCGGGAAACTATTCAGCAAACTGTTTGAGCTGATTTCTGTGGCATTGGAAGCAACCCTTTTTTTACCGGTATTTTTATCAATGCTTACGGTATCTGCTTTTAGCCCGATTCCTTTTCGAAGCAGGCTGTCGAGAGTTTTTATGTAGGCAAAATCCGGGCTGTTTTTCCATTTCTGCGTTGAGTCGTTACCGATATCAAAATTATTTTTTATGATGGCAGTATCTCCGGTGGGTTCTTCTACTACATCGGCAGAATCTTCCTCGTCATAGATCATTGTCGAATCATCCTCCATGCCCCGCCCTTGCTGCGCATGCAAGTGCATACTCACCGTTAACAACATCACAACAATAAAAAATTTGAGGACCTTATAATTCATAAACGATTCCGTTCTTTACAATTTTTCCATCAGTAAGCACCACTCCCTGCCGGTGCAAGCGAATAGGATATAATACAAAATACCATAGCATAAAAAAGAAGGAACCCGCGAGAATGATAACGCTTACCGGCACAGGAAGCCCTATGTCGTGCGAATCTTTTTGAAATGTGTTGCTCATGAGGTGTGTAACGTAGCTTTCAAAAAAGGCAGCTATGATAAAAAGCGGCACGAGGCTCACGCAAATTTTCATAGCATCTTTAGCAGCTCTTAAAAAAGCATGTCTTCGTGTATAGGTGCCCGGTAGCAGCCATCCAAAACCAAGAATAAGCCCGGCACAACTGGCAATAACTATTGAAGTAATTTCAATAGTGCCATGTATCCATATCACCATCACCGATTGCCAGCCAAGCCCCTGCGAAAAAAATATATATTGAAAACACCCAAGCATAAGGCCGTTCGTCCACATAAGCATAATGGTGCCGATACCAAATAAAATACCTGACACTACTGCCTTAAAAGCCACGCTGATATTATTAAACGCTATACTCACCCACATGGAGAATGGATTTTCATCTTTATACACGCCAAATGGATCACCCCTTTGAATGCGTGCAATCGTTTCATCATAATACCCATGCTGCACTTTATGGTTGAAAAAATCAGGTGCATAATCAGGATCGGTGGTTGATGAAATAATACCAATCGCAACAAATGAAACGAAGAGGATAACTGTAAAAAGAAACACTTTGTGGTACCGCCTGAATAACAGGGGAAGTTCGTATTTCCAGAACAATCCCAGCCTCGAATAATTCTGCTTTCTGTTCTGATAAATGCTTTGATAAATTCCTGCCGCGATGCCATTGATCCAGCGGGTTACTTTGCTCTGCGGGTAAAAAGTTTTTGCGTAAGAAAGATCATCGAGCAGGGTTACAAACCTGTCCGCCATTTCATCAGGGTCTTTTGTTTCTTCCTGCTGATATTTATTCCATTTATCAACATTCTTTTTTATAAATCTCGCTTCACGCATTGCATAAAATTTTGCCTCCCCAGCTCCTCCAGAGGAGGGGAGCCGTTACCACAAATATAGCCGTAAACAGAGTGAGATATTTTCCTGAGGAGGGAAAAAAAATAAAATACGTTTTGTTTTAAAAAATAATAATTTGCCCTATGCCGGTAATACAAATCGCTACCCCATTTAATATTGACCTGGAATTTGAAATCGCCGAATTTCACAAAAGACTGTTTGCTTATCTTCTTGATTTTACACTGCTGCTTTTATTTTTTGTCAGCATGAAATATTTTTATTACGGCGGTTTTAATATGGTAAGCAGTCATGAATTAAAAAGCCATGCCGGCCTGGATATTCTTACTATTTCAATTCCGATGCTTTTGTATTCGCTGGTAAGCGAAGTAATGATGCATGGGCAAACCATAGGAAAAAAACTGATGAACATACGGGTTATAAGCCTTGATGGCGGCGAGCCGCAGCTCAGCCAGTTTATTGTGCGCTGGATGTTTAAGGCTTATGAATGGCCGTTCTTTTTTGGCTATACCATTCTTACGCGGCAAAGCCTGCTGGTATATATAATGATCACCGGCTTCCTGGGGATTATTGTTGTAATAATCATCGCGGTTACTAAAAGAAACCAAAGGCTGGGAGACATTGCAGCCAATACAGTCGTGGTAAATACCAAGTCTGTTTTCTCCGTGCATGATACCGTATTCATGGATATTCAACAAGAAAATTATATAGTAAAATACCCGGAAGTGTTACGGCTTAGCGACAGAGATATAAATACCATTAAAAATGTAATAAGCCTTTTTTATAAAAACCATAATACGCAAACCTGTACCCGCGTAGCGCATAAAGTGCAGGAAGTATTAAAGATTACAACAGATTTATATGCGATTGATTTTTTAGAAAAGTTATTGGCTGACTATAATTATTTAGCGACGAGATAATGGGCGAGAGTTAAAAATCGCTTATAGTCTAATTGATTTTGCAAACATCCTTTAGAACGATTGATATTTTTTAGTGCATTGCAGCAGCAACTATTCCAAAAATAAATACCAGGGCATAAAATGAAAGAAGAATGATCGTGAATATGCCATAAAATTTAAACATTGATTTCAGGTTCATCAACGATTCATCAAAATTTTCCTGGCTGATGCCCTTTACTGCTATTTGCATTTTTGAAGAAAATTTATACAGATAAAAAGCAGGGAAAAAGAATAAGACAGAAAAACATAAATACAACACCGTCATCCCCACTTTTAAGCCTGGACCTAACTGTGAAGACATGGTATTATACGGCGGAATGCTGGTAATGATAGCGGGTATAAGAAACGATACAAGTACCATTATTCCGCAAAGAATGAAACCCATTATTGCCAGGAACTTCCCCCATTTCGCACACTCGGTTAAATAGCTTTGCGCCTGTGGCGACAACTGTAAATCGTTGCTGAGTAAGTCAATGTTTTCCATATTTTAGTTTTGGTTCTGAAAAAAATCGAAAATATATAATTTAATACGCCCTTGCAAATAATACTCTTTCCTTACTCGGTGCACCGGTAAGTATGCATTTGCCTTCTTCTTTTTTATTATTGAGCGGAATGCAGCGAATAGTAGCTTTGGATTTTTCTTTAATGGCTTCCTCTGTTTCTGCCTTGCCATCCCAATGGGCGGAGACAAAGCCGCCATCAGTATCAAGCAGCTTTATAAATTCATCCCAGGTATTTGCCGTCCTTATATTATTATCTCTAAAGCCTTTTGCTTTATCATAAATTTTTTGCTGAATATCATTCAATAAAACTGATACAGTATTCGCAAGGCCATCCATTGAAACTGAACTTTTTACTTTGGTATCTCTCCTGGCAACTTCCACTGCATTACTTTCTAAATCCCTTGCACCAATAGCAATTCTTACCGGCACACCTTTCATTTCATATTCGGCAAATTTCCAACCCGTGCGTCGGCTGTCATCGTCATCATACTTTACCCTAATATTTAAAGCTTTAAAATCTTCCATAAAAGATTTTACTTTTTCATCTATCAATTTCTTTTGATCTTCTCCTTTAAAAATGGGAACGATCACAACCTGTACCGGCGCAAGCTTTGGCGGCAGTATAAGGCCATCATCATCACTATGCGCCATTACCAATGCACCGATTAATCTTGTACTTACACCCCAGCTCGTGGCCCATACATAGTCAAGCTTATTTTCTTTATCGGTAAACTGCACATCAAAAGCCTTTGCAAAATTTTGCCCTAAAAAATGTGAAGTACCTGCCTGCAATGCCTTACCATCCTGCATAAGCGCTTCAATGCAATAAGTGTCTTCAGCCCCGGCAAATCTTTCATTCGGGCTTTTTACTCCTTTTATTACCGGCATAGCCATCCACTCTTCGGCAAACGTTGCATATATATTCAGCATCTGCAAGGTTTCGTGTATGGCTTCCTGTGAGGTAGCATGTGCCGTGTGGCCTTCCTGCCACAAAAATTCTGTTGTGCGTAAAAACAATCTTGTGCGCATTTCCCATCTTACCACATTTGCCCATTGGTTTACCAACACGGGAAGGTCGCGGTAAGATTGTATCCATGTTTTATACGTGTTCCAAATAATAGTTTCGGATGTTGGCCTTACAATCAATTCTTCTTCAAGCTTTGCTGAAGGATCCACAACAATGCCGCCGCCATTGGGGTCGTTCATAAGCCTGTAGTGAGTTACCACCGCACATTCCTTTGCGAATCCTTCTACATGGGCTGCTTCTTTACTTAAAAAACTTTTTGGTATAAACAAAGGAAAATAGGCATTCTGATGACCTGTTTCCTTAAACATCTTATCAAGCTGGTCACGCATGTTTTCCCAAAGTGCAAAACCATAGGGCTTTATTACCATACAGCCACGAACCGCGCTGTAATCGGCCAACCCTGATTTTATAATAAGATCATTATACCATTGCGAATAATCTTTTTCCCTGCTTGTAATTTCTTTACTCATTATTTTTTGGATGTCTTTATATTTTTTTTCTGTAAAAACCTCATTAAACAAAAGACTCATATTTTATAAAAAATTCATTCATTTTATCTTTCAAATCTGTTGAAACTTTGAACCTTGTCCAATAATATAAATGCGGTTTCGTCTTAGCTATTTTTTAACAGCTTTACATTTATTGATACGTTCTACAATTGGTCTTTTTGCTTAAATTTACAGAGCACAAGGCGCAAAAGTAATAACTTCATATTTTAAATCCTTTTAAACATACGATCATGAAAACAAAACATATACTTTTTTTAGGATTAGCAGTTGCATTTAGCAGTTGCAGTACAGCATATCGTTCCGGGCAAACACCCGATGATGTTTATTATTCACCGGCTCCTCCACAGGATGCTTATGTAAGAACGGATAACCAGGATGAGAGAGAGAGCTATGCTTACAATAACACCACCAATAGAGAAGATCTTGATATCAGGCGTGGTATACGGGATTCAAGGTATCGTGATAATAATGTAATAGTTGAGCTTGGTGTTGGTGGATACGTTCCTTACGCCTATGATCAATATGGCTATAATTCTTATGGATTTAATTCTTACGGATATAATCCTTACAGTTCACATGGGTACGGTTATGGCTATAATAATTTATACTATAATCCCTATAATCTTTATAATAATAGTTTTTATGTATCCCCATATAATAATTACTATTACGCGCCACAGGTTTACGTTTACCCAGGTACCACGGGAGTACGCACCCCTGTTGCACCAAGAAGATATAATCTTGGAGCATACAATAATTCCTTAAACACCGTGCGATCTACAAACAATTATGATCGCCCTGTAAATACAAGTTCGTCTCCCGTGAGAACGTTTACCACACGCTCTCAGAACAATGGAAGCGGCGCCGGTAATTTAATAAGGAGAGTTTTTAGTTCCGATAATAATAACAGTAACAATAGCAGCAACACAAGGTCTTTCCGCAATGATAATAACAGCAATAATAATACAAACTCGAGCCCGGTAAGATCAACAACTACTCCTTCATCCAGTAACAGTTCTTCTTCAGGAAGCAGCAGTGCACCGGTAAGAACTTTTAAAAGATAATTTAATTGAAATAAATAGCAAGCAACATCCACTTGCTTTACATCCTTAAGACTTTTTGGATTGTGAAAGTTCTTTTTTTGAACTTATAAAAATCTTGTACAATGAAATCACTATACATCACATTCATTAGCCTGCTGGCTATCTCCGCAACCTATGCACAGGAACCCGCAGATGCCCTCCGGTATTCTTTTTTAACCCAAAATGGAACGGCAAGGAACCAGGCAATTGGCGGCGCAGGTGTTTCCTTAGGGGGCGAATTTTCTTCCCTTTTTATTAACCCGGCGGGCCTTGGCTTATATAAAACAAATGAATTTGTTTTCACTCCTTCTTACTCCCTCAAAAACGATAAGTCAACCTATATAGGCAATAATGCTGCAAGTAAGTATGACAACTTTAATCTTGGTGCAAGCGGCTTACTTTTCTCTTCATCATCAGAAGGAAGGCCCGTAAAAAATATAACTTTTGCTATTGGCGTAAATAAAATTGCAGACTTTAATAATCATGTTTATTACAAAGGCCGGAATACTAACTCAAGCTATTCAGAAAAATATTTAGAAGAATTAGTAAACAACAATGTTACAGATCCCAATAGCGCTGCAAACGATTACCCTTATGGCTCCAGCCTCGCATTCAATACATATTTAATTGACACAGTGCAGGCTGCTGATGGTTCGGTTTCGGGATACAGAAGTGCCGCCAATCCTTCATTCGGCTTATCGCAGGAAAATACAATTAATACCAGTGGCGGCATTACAGATATTTCCTTAGGCGCCGGAATCAACCTTAAAGAGAAATGGTTTTTCGGAGGCTCGATTGCTTTTCCTTTTTTGAATTATAACCGCGATGCGACTTTTAGGGAAAGTGACCTCTCTGGCGATGTAAATAATAATTTCAATTATTTCGAAAGCAATGAAACCTTGCAAACCAAAGGTGTTGGCGTAAATGCAAGGCTGGGCGTAATTTATAAGCCCGCAGAAGATATAAGACTTGGGCTAGCTATACATACACCGACGTTTTATAACCTTACTGACAGATATACCACGGAAATAGTTACTGATCTTGAAGGCTATGGCGGCGCCGGTGTTAAACATCAAAGTTCTACAGACCTTAGCAGCGATGGCGCTCCACTTGAATCAAAATATAATTTGGTAACCCCATTGAGACTTATGGCCAGCGGCTCTTACATTTTTCATGAAGTTGCGGATGTAACACACCAGAAAGGTTTTATTACCGCAGACATTGAATATGTTGATTACAAAGCGTCTTCTTTTTCAGCAGTAGATAATACAGACGCAACCGCAGGTGATTATTATTCTTCCTTGAACGAGACCATTGATAATCTTTACAAAAATGCTTTCAATTTCCGGGTTGGCGGCGAAGTAAAATTTAATACGATAATGGCAAGACTTGGTGGAGCATATTATAGCAATCCTTATAAAAATCAAAAGGCTGACCTCGTAAAATTGAGCGGCGGGTTGGGCTATCGTAACAAAGGCATTTTTATTGATCTTACTTATGTTTATTCTTTAAATAAAGACGTACATTACCCTTATATTTTACAGGACAAACCAAATACTCCCGCTACAATTAAAAATAATGGCGGTAATATTATAGCGACTATAGGGTTTAAAATTTAGCCTCCCCTGACCCCTCCAGAGGAGGGGAATTAAATCGCAGCAATCTTATATGCGTTGACAAAATATAAGTTGGAAACTGAACAGGTTTTTTCCTATGCAAACTCCATTACCCTATCATTGTTATTCCATATAAGCGCCGGCAACTTCTTTATCTTCTGTCTCAACTATAATCTTTTCATCAAGCCCGGTAGATACAGAAAGCCCTACATAATCTGGTGATACAGGAAACTCTTTGTGGCTGCGGGCTACCAATACAAGGGCTTGTATTTTTTTCGGATAAAAATTTAAAAAAGGCTTTAGTGCATATAGCAATGTTTTGCCCGTGTTGGATACATCATCTGTTACGATAATTACTTTATCATCAAAGTCTATTTCAGCAGGTATGGAAATAGTTTTAGGGTTTCTCTTATCAAGGCTTATTTCTATTACCATTATTTCTCCATCAAAAATCTTTTGCAAAAAACTTTTTATTTTATACGCTATAATTAAACCGCTCTCTTTTATTCCAGCTAAAATAATTTGCTTCTCCCCTATGTTGTGCTCGGCTATTTCATAAGCCATACGCTGCATCTTCTTTGCTGATGAATCTGCGGAGAGTATTATATTCTTTGATGACATCTTTATATTTTTTATGAATATAATACTAACCGTCAATTTGAACAATTACACCGGTCAAAACATTATCTTAGCACACTATCTTTTTTATGCAAATTATCCAGCAAATACTTTTTATACTGCTCACCGGCGGAGCGATTTTTTTGTTTAGCAAAAAGGTAAAACAGATTTATAGGAATATCAATCTTGGTCGTGATGAAAACCTTTCTGATAATGCCGGTGAGCGTTGGAAGAATCTATTGCTGCTTGCTCTTGGGCAAAAGAAAATGTTCCGTTACCCACTCGTGGGCATTATGCATTTTGTTATTTATGCGGGCTTTATCATTATAAATATTGAAGTGTTGGAAATAGTGCTGGACGGCGTTTTCGGCACACATAGAATGTTTGCAAATACTTTGGGCGGCTTTTACACTTTCCTCATAGATTTTTTTGAAGTACTTGCCATTACGGTATTGGCTGCGTGTGTTATTTTTTTAATAAGGAGAAATGTTTTAAAACTCAGAAGATTTATGAAAAGTGAGTTAGCTGGCTGGCCAAAAACAGACGCTAACCTTATTCTTATCATAGAGATTATTTTGATGAGTTTATTTTTAACAATGAACTCCGCAGACAGGGCGCTTCAGCTGCAGGGCAGTGAACATTATCTTGATCATGGGAATTTTCTTCTCTCCGGTTTATTCGCATCTGCTATGCAGGATCTGTCTGCAAATAGTTTAATGATAATTGAACGCACTTGTTGGTGGCTGCATATTGCAGGTATCTTTGCTTTTCTTAATTACCTGCCTTACAGCAAGCATTTTCACATTTTACTGGCTTTTCCAAATACCTATTACAAACCTCTTGAACCGAAAGGCAAAATGGAAAATATGGAAAGCGTGGAAAAGGAAGTTCAGTATATGTTTAAGCCTGAGCTGGCACCAACTAACGGTGAAGCAGAGCCGCAAAAGTTTGGCGCAAAAGATATTTTCGATCTTAGCTGGAAAAGTTTATTGGATGCGTATACGTGCACAGAGTGCGGAAGATGCACAGCGGCCTGCCCTGCAAACCTCACTGGAAAATTATTGAACCCGAGAAAAATAATGATGGATACCCGTGACAGGATGGAAGAAGTGGGAAAGAATATTCAACAGGACAAAACTTTTAGGGACGATGGTAAAACATTACTGCATAACTATATCACCACTGAAGAACTGAGAGCCTGTACCACCTGCAATGCCTGCGTGGAAGAATGCCCTGTAAGTATAAATCCATTAACTATTATTCTTGAACTACGCCGCTCTTTGGTAATGGAAGAAAGTAATGCTCCCGCAGAATGGAATGGCATGTTCAGCAACATTGAAAACAATTTTGCGCCCTGGAAATTTAGTCCGGATGAGAGAGATAAGTGGACGGAAGAGGTGTGAAAGCAATGTACGATTTACGATGTTTTTCAAACGCTTCTCTTAGAATCAAAATTCTCCAACTCCTTCGCAACAGCATTTAAGAAAGTCGATCCCAATGCGCCATCAATAATACGGTGATCATAGCTTAAAGAAATATACATCATGTGGCGAATGGCTATGCTATCTCCCTGCTCGGTTTCGATAACTACAGGACGTTTTTTTATAGCTCCCACAGCCATTATAGCTACTTGCGGCTGGTTAATAATAGGCGTTCCCATGATGCTTCCAAAAGTACCAACGTTTGTTAGGGTGAAAGTTCCGCCAGCCGTATCATCAGGCTGCAGTTTATTATTGCGTGCCGAGTCCGCAAGATTATTTACTTGTTTTGCAAGCCCTGTAAGGTTTAGCTGGCCTGCATTTTTTATTACCGGTACAATTAAATTACCATTGGCCAAAGCGGTAGCCATGCCAATATTAATATCCTTTTTTATGATAATGCGGTCACCATCCACGCTGCTATTTATCAGCGGATATTTCTTTATGCATTTTACAATGGCTTCTACGAACAAAGGGGTGAACGTTATTTTTTCTCCCTCCTGTTTTTCAAAATCTTTTTTAACTCTTTCCCGCCATTGAACAAGATTGGTAACGTCACACTCAGCGAAACTGGTAACATGAGCGCTGATATTTTTGCTGTCAACCATGTGTTTTGCAATCATCTTGCGCATGCGGTCCATCTCGATTATTTCAACATTCCCGGATACAGTTGCGGGTGTATTATATTCCTGGCGCTGAACCTGGGTGCGCTCTGGTACATCATGAATTTTAGCATCCTGAACTGGTGGCTTCTCAGGTTGTGCATTTTCTTCTTTCGGCGCATTCTTCCTGTTTTCCAGGTAAGCCATTATATCTTTTTTACTCACTCTTCCATCCTGCCCGGTACCTTCCATTTTTTCCAATTCACTCATGGAGATGCCTTCGCTTGCGGCAATATTTAAAACTAATGGAGAATAAAAACGAATTGCGGAATTCGTATTTCCAGTCGTCGTTTTCTCCGAAGGTTGATAGGGCACTTCTTCAATGAGATTGGCCTCTTCATATTGCTCTTCTTTTTGTGAAGAAGTTGATTCATTTGATTGCACTGATTCATTCATGCGGGGTGTTCCGTCGCCTGTATCTATTCTCGCAATTACCTTACCTATTGGTACCACATCATTTTCGTTATAAAGAATTTCAGCTATAGTTCCTTCTGCGGTTGACGGCACTTCGCTATCAACTTTATCTGTCGCAATTTCTAGGACAGTTTCATCATGCTCTACCTTATCACCCGGCTTTTTAAGCCATTTAAGAATAGTAGCTTCCATGATGCTTTCCCCTAACTTGGGCATTATTAAATCTACCACGCTCATAAGAATATTTTAAGTTTATCTACATCGATAACAATCAGATCGATATCGCCAAAATTAAGTAAAATCAATAAGTTTAATCTAACTCGGCGTAAACGGCAATTTAACCCGGCCTTTGCCGGTAAACAGGAAGTATTTCGAAGGAACAACCCTGTTTCTAAATAATAAGCCATGCGATAGTGGCGACAACTTTAGTTTGCCCCTTCGTTCTCCACGATGAATTTCCTCAGCAGGTTCAATGCCATTATACCGGTAACTTCAATATTTCTTTCACGATTGAAGCGAAGATTTATTTTTTGAGAATTACACTTTTTATTATCTCCCACTGCTATCCAAACTGTACCAACAGGCTTTTCTTCCGTGCCGCCGCCAGGCCCCATGATACCGGAAACAGCGATGCCATAGTCCGTGCCAAGCTTTTCCAGCAAGCCGCTCAACATTTCTTCTACCGTTTCCTTACTTACAGCACCATACTTTTCCAAAGTGTCTTTTTTTACGCCTAATAATTTTTCTTTGATATCATAGGAATAACTGACAATACTTCCTTCATAATATGCTGATGAACCTTCTATGGAGGTAATAAGATGTGCTATATAGCCACCAGTACAGCTTTCAGCAGTTGAAATCGTCTTTCCTTGTGCCTTCAGCAATTTCCCTACGACAAGTGACATAGAATCGTCAACATCGGTTACTATGTAATCTTTCACCAGGATTTTCAGTTCCTGGAAATATAAATCAAGTGTTTGCTCTACTTTTTCCTTTTCAAAACCTGATGTTGACAATCTTAATCTCACCATCCCGTAGTTAGGCAGATAGGCTAATTTAATTTCTACCGGAAGCGATGCTTCAAAATCCTTGATGACTTCGGCAAGGGCAGACTCACCAATGCCAGCCGTCAATATTGTTTTATGCGAAATAAATGGTAACCGATACTTTTCTTTTAGCATAGGAATTACCGCCTCTTCCATCATGCCCTTCATTTCGTAAGGCACACCCGGCATACTTATAAAGATGGTATTGTCTTTATGAAACACCATTCCGGGTGCCGAGCCGCGTTTGTTTTGTATTACTTCAGATACATCAGGCACTTCTGCCTGCAATAAATTTACCTGGCTGGCCGGGCGTTTAAATATTTGCTCAAAAAGGTATTTTACATTTTTAAGAGCGGCTTCGTTCACAACCATTTTTCCTCCAAAATATTCGCAAAGCACGGATTTGGTTATATCGTCTGACGTTGGCCCCAGGCCACCAGTAATTAAAATAATATCCGCATCCTTGCTTTCAATCTCTAAAGCGGCCTTTATTTCATAGGCGCTATCACCAACGGCTACACGCTTTTTTAAAGCAATGCCATTTTGATTAAGTTGTTGTGCAATCCATGCGCTGTTTGTATCGTGCACCTGCCCGATAAGTAATTCATCCCCTATGGTGATAATCGTTGTATAAACATTTTTCATGACGCGAAATTATGCGCAAAAAATATTTTTATTTTAATTTGTTGCTATTGGCAATTTTCACTTTTACCGGAATTAATCTTTTAGTTTTGATTTATAACTATTTCATTTGAAAAAATTATTCCTGTTTCTTACGTTGTTCTCTTTTCTTCAAATAGAAGCTCAGCCTGCTCGTACAGGTTTTAACACTGCTTTTCAAAAATTTGAAAATGATCCATCTTTTACACATGCTACAATAGGCCTGTATGTTATAAATACTACAACTGGCGAAACGGTAACGAGCGGAAATGCGCAGGTAGGAATGGCGCCTGCAAGTTGTCAGAAAGTTATCACAGCCTCCTCCGCATTTGAGTTGCTTGGGCACGACTTCACTTATAGAACCACGCTCGCCTATACCGGTAAAATAGAAAACGGCATGCTTGATGGGAATATAATTATAAAAGGTAGTGGTGATCCTACACTTGGTAGCTGGCGTTATGATGCTACGGAGGAAGAAAATATTCTTTCAATATTTAAAAAGGAAATATTACGGCAAGGGATAAACGAAATCAGTGGACACGTATATGCTGATGAAAGCCTGTGGAACGGCGAAGTAACGCCCGATGGTTGGATATGGCAGGATATAGGAAGCTACTATGGCGCCGGAGCAAGAGCAATTAACTGGCGCGAAAATCAATATGATCTTCTTTTAAAATCAGGAGACACTATTGGTGACAGCGTAAAGATCGCAGGCACAAAACCCGCATTCATTAGGAGGCTTGATCTTGTATCTATGGCAACCAGTGCAAAGAAAGGAAGTGGTGATAATGCGTACATCTATTTTCCCCTTAATAAAAAATATGGCTATGTAAGAGGGACTATTCCAGTAAACGAAAATAAGTTTAGTATATCCGGCGCTATGCTTCACCCGGCAGATCAACTCGCTGCAACGCTTGAGGCTGCGCTGAGGAAGATACCGGTTGAAGAAGTTATAAAAGAAAATGGAATGGCTGATCTGAATGATCCGGCACAAATTTTTTATACCTACAATTCTCCGCCGCTTGATAGTATTGTTTATTGGTTTCTGAAACGAAGTATAAATCTTTATGGAGAAGCATTAATAAAAACTTTGGGTTATGAAAAAACAGGCGCGGGTGCAACTGATAGTGGTGTAAGCGTGATTAAAAATTTCTGGAAAGATAAAAGCATTGAGCCTTCGGCATTAAATATTATAGATGGAAGTGGCCTCTCTCCTGCCAATCGTGTAACGCCTGCATCTTTAGTAATCGTTCTTCAATATGCAAAAAAGCAAAAATGGTTTTCGTCTTTTTACAATGCCTTACCTGAAATTAATGGTATCAAAATGAAGAGCGGTTCTATTAGCGGTGTTGTATCTTACACAGGATATATAAAAAGTAAAAAGGGAGATGAATATACTTTTTCTTTTATTATAAATAACTATGATGGTTCCGGCAGTGAAGTAAGAAAAAAAATGTGGAAGCTCCTTGATGTTTTAAAATAAAAACTTAATCTTTCTCCTTTTTAACCTTAAAAAAATTTCTTATGCAAGAACAAAACTATAAAAATCATTCACGCGTGGTACCCTTGTTCCACGTTGGGGTATCACTAATATTACTGGCGTGCCTCGTATTTTCTATATGGAATGCGTATAGGGCATACGAGCACCATTCGGGAAGATTAGTGGCAGCAACGCTTTTCGGGCTGTGTATTGCGGCACTGTTGCTTGAATGGTATGCCCGCGCTTTTGCTGTTGGTGCGCAGGACAGGGCCATACGTGCTGAAGAAAATCTCCGGCACTTTGCCCTTACCGGGAAACTTCTTGACAAAAGGCTGACACTTTCACAAGTAATTGCATTACGTTTTGCAGAAGACACCGAGTTTCTTTTGTTATCAGAAAAGGCGGCCAATGAAAATATGAAGGCCAGTGACATTAAAAAGGCTATTGTAAACTGGAGGGCCGATCATCATAGAGTGTAATTAACTTTATTTTGAAGGAGGATTTTGAAATACGAAATGGAATTAAAAAATTTAAATCGGCTACCCGGCGGGGTTAGGTACTTTTTTGTCAAATTTATGCAACAACCAAATTGATATCATCAGCCATATCATGCTTAAGCAAAAGCCCGCGATTACATCACTTGGGTAATGGACACGCAGGTAAACACGGCTAAAGGCTATGGAAGTTGCCAAGAGAAAAAGGACTATCGTTGTCAATATTTTCCAACTGTTTTTTAGTTGCGTTTGCCATAAAAGATATGCTATCATTCCAAAAAAAGTGAAGGAAGAAAATGAATGGCCGCTAGGAAAGCTAAAGCCTGTTACATTTCTTATCAAAGGATCCAATGGACGTGCCCGCTGAAAAATACTCTTTAGTACATATAGCAGGGCAGTGCTTGTGATGCCTATAGTCGCAACATCCAGCGCAAGTTTCCAATGCTTTTTTAGTAAGTGATATATTATCACAAGCGAGTAAGCCGGGAATAAAAATGTAGATGAACCAAAAAAGGTAATTGTTTCAAATATTTTTGTGGCCAATGGAGAGTCCAGAGACATAATTGCATTGGTAATAGAAGAGTCAAAACCATTTTCGTGCTCTAATACAATTTCATCAGCAATGGCCACAAATACAAACAGCGTAACAAGGAATAAAACAACAGCTACTACTAAACGGAATGTTATCCATTTTGCCAGTCCCTGCTTAAATCCTGAATTGCTCAGAAGAAAAAATTTATTCGTTTATAATTATTGCACAACCAGTACTCCGAACGATCCCGGTGTTATTTTCCTCCTTTGGTTTTCTGCCGCATTTTTTTCGACAGGCTCAAGTTGCGCTGACGGCAAATATAGCGTATGCGTTGCGGGATCTATGGTCAACGTCCGCGCACTTTCTTTTGTTGTGATAGTTTGGACCACAACAAATTTATCTTCATCTTTTTCTTTTATTGCTGTAACATTCCCTTCTCCATTTGAAGTATAAATCATGTTTTCCTCTTTATCAAAAACAACGCCATCGCAACCGTCTCCGATCGGCAACGATGTTACAACTTTCCCATTATTCGAATTGAGCACCATCAATAATTTATTATCACAGCCGGCAAAAAGCCTGTGCGTTTTTGTATCAATAGCAAGGCCCGTTGCAGATTCTCCGGGCACAATTGGCCAGCGTTTCAATAAGGTAAAATTTTTTAAGTCTATTACCGCTATTTCATTTTTATCTTCCAGGTTTACATAGAGCATTCCTTCTCCATCGCTCGCAGCTTCTTCTGGTTTCCCCATTACATCTATCGTCGCAATAACTGAATCACTTTCAGGATCAATGATTGAAAGAGATTTTCCATGGCCATTACACGTAATTATTTTTTTAGAAAAAGGCTCCATCATAATGGCGTCGGGGTTATCGCCTGTAGAAATTTCTCTTAAGATTTTATTGGTATTGAGGTCAAATACAAAAACGTTATTAAGCCTGCCATTACTTGTATAGCCTTTATTAAGATCATTGTCAAAAGCGATGCCGTGCACACCTGTCGTTCCTTCGATAATACCGAGTGAATCACCGGAGTTTTCATCAATAATATGTACATGGGTTGAATGGGAGACATATAATTTCTGATTGTTTAAAGCTATATAATCCCAGCCTCCATCGCCGCCAATGTTATAAGTTTTAATCACTCGTTTGTGTTGGCAGAAACAGCTGGAGGAAATAAATACTAAACTTATGAACAGAATTCTCAAATAAGGAAACATAATATAGAATTTAGTACGCAAAATAAAGTAAAGAATGCGCCATCCAATCATTCTGAAGAAAAGTAGAAGCAGGTGATAAAAAGAATTTAAAGATTTATTTTCTGTACGAAACTCAGGCCTTATTCAGTATCTACTAACAATTGCAACATCAACAAACAAATTTTGGAAGAACTGCTTTGCAACCTTATTTTTGCGCCGGAGAGTTGGCAGAGCGGTCGATTGCGGCAGTCTTGAAAACTGTTGAGGTGAAAGCCTCCTGGGGTTCGAATCCCTAACTCTCCGCTGAAATCAACTATTTAAGGTTTACCTGGTTAAAGAACTCCCGTAAAACTCAGTATTTACGGGAGTT
>JBDTSD010000001.1:0-115736 GCA_039931355.1 Ginsengibacter sp. | reverse complement strand
AAAGATGTGGAATATTATAAGTCGTTGTTGAATTATTTACCTAAATGAGAAAAAAATAGGACATATTCTTTTAGTAGAAAGCACGTATCAGGCAATATAAACTTAGCGTGGTTTGAAAATTTTTAATTTTTCTGCAGCTTCGGTTAATGTACTTTTTGTTTTAGCAAAACAAAATCTCACAACTTTATTATCGTTTTCAAATTTGTAAAAGGCAGAAACAGGAATAGACACTACACCAGCATCCTTTATAATTCTTATAGCAAAATCTTTTTCGCTTTCATCGCTTAGGTTTTTATAACTATACAACTGGAAATAACTTCCGTATGATGGCAAAGGATTAAGACCTGTTCCTTTCATTTGCTGTATAAAAAAATCACGCTTCTCCTGCAAAAATTTTCCAAGGTCCAGGTATTGTTTTTTTTGCTGTAAAAAAGTTGCAAGTGCGTTTTGGATGGGAGCATTGCAGGAAAAGCAGTTGAACTGGTGCACTTTTCTAAATTCACTCATGAACCTGGCGGGTGAAACGCAATAACCCAATTTCCACCCGGTACAGTTATAAACTTTTCCGAAAGAAAAACAAACAAAGCTTCTCTTAAGAAGATCAGGATACTTTAGTATGCTTTCATGTTGTAATCCATCAAAGATTATATGTTCATACACCTCGTCGCTTAGAATAAAAATATTTGTATCAGAAATAATGTTTCGCAATTGAACAATATCATTCGCGTCCAAAATACTACCTGTAGGATTGTGCGGAGAGTTTAACACAATCATTTTTGTTTTCGATGATATATTTTTTCTTACCAGGTCCCAATCAATTTTATAATCCGGAAAAGTAAGCGGTAACAAAACCGGGATGGCGCCATTTATTTCTATATTGGGAACATAACTATCGAAGGCCGGTTCAAAAACAATCACTTCATCTCCAGGATTTAAAACAGCAGTAAAAGATGTGTACAGCGCATAAGTTCCACCGGGAGTAATAGTGATTTCTTTTTCCGGATCTATTTCTGTATTGTATAAAAATTTTATTTTCTCCGCAATCGCTTTCCGCAAAGACGGCACACCATTCATATGTGCGTATTGATTATAGCCGTCTTTCATTGCTTTATCCACTAAGTGAATAAGCTCTTTGTTCATTTCAAAATCGGGAAAGCCTTGTCCCAGGTTTATGGCCTTGTATTTATTGGCCAGTGAGTTCATTACGGAGAAAATTGTTTCGCCGGTATTTGGAAGTTTACTCGTAATGGAAGGATTGCTCAAAACATACAATTTTTAGAACACGGAATCTGGAACAAACGTTCAAAAAAGTTGTCAAAAAGTTTATCACAAAAAGCTTTCGCCCTTATTTCTTTTTACTTCTGAAAGATATTCTTTGATGTGTTGTTCTTTGTCTTTTTTACAAACAAGCAACGCGTCCGGTGTATCAACTATTATGAAATCATCAAGGCCTTGTAAAAGAATTAATTTATGATTATCAGCGTGAATTACATTATTTGCGGATTCAAAAAGTATTGCATTGTTCGCAGCGACTGCATTTGCATGATAATCTTTTTCAAGATTTTCATAAGCGCTTCCCCAGGTGCCAAGGTCGCTCCAGCCAAATGAAGAAGGAATAACGTAAACGTTATCTGCTTTTTCTAAAATACCATAGTCAATAGAAATGTTTACACAAAGCGGGTAAATAAGGTTTATGGCTTCCTGTTCATCAGGTGTGTTTAGCGCTTTTTTTGCCCCATCGAAAACTTCATGAATTTCAGGAAGATGTTTTTCAAAAGCTGCAATTATGCTCTTTGTACGCCAAACAAAAATGCCGGCATTCCACAAAAAATCGCCGCTTATAAGAAAGTTTTTTGCCAGCTCTATATCGGGTTTTTCTGTAAAGGTTTTTACCTTATAAATATTTTCTGTTATAGAATGTTGTTCATATTGAATATATCCGTAGCCGGTATTAGGAGATAAGGGTTTAATCCCCAGCGTAACCAGCGCATTATTTTTCTCTGTAAACTCCAGGGCATCCAGGCTCACTTTTATAAAAGCAATATTGTCCATAATTAAATGATCTGCCGGGGCACAGATTAAATTACTATCAGGATTTATTTGATACAACTTATATGAAATGTAAGCAATACAGGGGGCTGTATTTTTCCGGGAGGGCTCGCATAAAATATTTTCCGGGTTTAATAAAGGGAGCTGTTCGGCAACAATATCCCGGTATTGGAGCGAGGTAACAATATAAATATTTTCGTTGGGGATGTATTGCGAAAAGCGGTCGTATGTTGATTGTATAAGAGTACGCCCCGTGTTTAAAATATCTAAAAACTGCTTCGGATAATTCATGCGGCTTACAGGCCAGAACCTGCTTCCAATGCCACCCGCCATTATTGCTACATAATTATTTTTATTCATTTCGCCTAAGATTAAATAATTCCTTCACGCACAAGATCGTGCAAATGTACAATTCCTGCGTAACGCTCTCCGTCAGTAACGACAAGCTGGCTTATATTATTTTTCCGCATCGTGTCAAGGGCTGTTACGGCAAGTTCATTGGTATCGATTTTTTTTGGTGATAGTGACATAATATCTTTTGCAACCACATCATTTAGAGAACTATTTTTTTCGAGCATACGTCTTAAGTCACCATCGGTTATTATACCAAGAATTCTTTCTTCATCATCGATTACTACGGTAGCGCCTAAACGCTTTTTTGTAATTTCTATTATAACTTCTTTTAAAAGGCTCGTTGCTTTTACAGAAGGTTTTTCATTATTTAGAAAAAGATCACCCACATGCAGGTATAATTTTTTACCAAGGGTTCCACCGGGATGAAACTTGGCAAAATCATCTGAACCAAAACCTTTTACCTCCATAAGGCAAATTGCGAGCGCATCGCCCAACACTATTTGCGCCGTTGTGCTATTTGTGGGAGCTAAATTGTTGGGGCAGGCCTCTTCAGTAACGGTTGAATCTATAACGATGTCCGCACATTTTGCGAGATAGCTTTGCATGTTTCCACAAATGGTAATAATTGTGTTTCCAAAATTTTTAATCAGGGGAATTAAAATTTTTATTTCGGGACTATCACCGCTCTTACTAAGAATCATTACCACATCTTCTCTTTGCACCATGCCTATATCTCCATGGATAGCGTCAGCCGCATGTAAAAATAAAGATGGTGTGCCGGTACTATTAAGTGTTGCAACTATTTTTTGCGCAACAATCGCACTTTTACCAATTCCACTTACAACCAATCTGCCTCTACATCCACTAATTGTTAAAACAGCTTTTTCAAAATTTTCATCTATTAATGTTGCCAAATCTTTTATAGAACGTGCCTCTGCGTCAATTGTTTTTTTAGCAGAAGAGATAATATTGTAGTTAGCCATTTAAATAAATATAAATAGTATAATAGTAAGGTTTTGAGGCAAAAAGATTATTGGCCAGGCAAAAAAAAGCAAACCTACTTAAATTGGTTAACGATAACCGAAAAAAAGGTTGCTACGGTATAATCTAATCTTCGTATCTTAACAACAATAATTTTTATAAAGGAGGTTATAGTGTTAAACAATTTCTGACAACCTGTTTCAGAATATCAATTGATTTAACTTTGAACTCCTTTAAAAAATTGTGGAAAAGAAAAGAAAAACCATGCCTACTACTAAAGTAAAAACCAACAAGACTCCGGCGAGACCGTCTTCCGGAAACTCTGCAAAAAAAAATCTCCCAAGCCTCCTTTCAGATCATTTACAAAAGCATTTTGGGTTCAAAGGTTTTAAAGATACCCAGGAACAAATAATCACCAATCTGTTGGATGGTAATGATACGTTTGTAATAATGCCAACAGGCGGTGGAAAGAGCCTTTGCTACCAATTACCGGCGCTGATTAGTGAGGGTTGTGCAATTATTGTTTCTCCGCTTATAGCCCTAATGAAAAACCAGGTTGACCTTGTGCGGGGATACAGCACCGCAGATCATATCGCTCATTTTCTAAATAGTACACTCAATAAAGGGCAACAAAAAATTGTAAAGGAGGACCTTAGTTCCGGGAAAACGAAGATGCTATATGTAGCTCCGGAAACACTTACGAAGGAAGAAAATGTCGAGTTTTTCAAAGACTTAAAGATTTCTTTTTTTGCTGTGGATGAGGCGCATTGTATAAGCGAGTGGGGACACGATTTCAGACCTGAATACAGGAAACTGAAAGAAGTAATGGATCAAATAGATAATAAGATTCCGATAATTGCGCTAACAGCAACGGCTACCCCAAAAGTGCAAAGTGATATCGTCAATAATCTTGGATTGAGGAATCCGAAAATTTTTATTTCTTCTTTTAACCGACCTAATTTATACTATGAAGTACAGCCGAAAGTAAAGAAGGAGCAGGCAGTAAAAAGTATTGTAAAGTTCATATCTCATAACAAGGGCAAAAGCGGGATTATATATACCTTAAATCGGAAAACTACAGAAGAGTTAGCTCAAATGTTGATGGCAAACGGCATTAAGGCAGTGGCCTATCATGCAGGTCTTGACTCAAAATTACGGGCAAGAAGACAGGATGAATTTCTTGGGGAAGATGTGCAGGTAATTGTCGCAACCATTGCCTTTGGCATGGGAATAGATAAGCCCGATGTTCGCTTTGTTATTCATTATAATATACCTAAATCTATTGAAAACTATTACCAGGAAACCGGGCGTGCAGGCCGTGACGGACTGGAGGGTAAATGCATTCTTTATTATTCACATAAGGATGTTGCCAAGCTTGAACACCTGATGCGGGATAAAACATTAAGTGAAAGAGAAATGGGCGGGCAGCTGATAAACGAGACTGTGGCTTATTCAGAAAGTGGTGTATGCAGGAGAAAGATTTTGCTTAACTATTTTGGCGAAGAATATGAGCATGATAACTGTGGCGGAAAATGCGATAATTGTAAAAATCCGAAAGAGTTAATCGAAGCAAAAAATGAAGTAGTAATTGCTCTCAAAGCAATAAGCGCTTTAGATGAAAGATTTCCTATACTTTATATGATTTCTGTTATTTCGGGGAAACTAAATCCTCAAATAAAAATGTACCGGCATGATGAAAATCCTGTATTCGGTACCGGCAAGGGTAAGGAAGAGCTTTTTTGGAATTCTCTCTTAAGGCAATTACTCTTAGAAAATATTATTCAAAAAGATATCGAAGACTATGGTGTGCTGAAGATTACAAAAAAGGGTCAGGCGTTCTTAAAAAAGCCTACAAGTTTTAAAATTGTATTAAACCACATTTTTGAGGAAAATGGTGAAGATGAAGAAGATAGCGTAGAAAATGATGAAGCAATAACAACAGATGAGAAACTCTTTGAGTTATTAAAAAGTGTTCGGCAGGTCGAAGCTAAAAAAAGAAACCTTCCACCGTTTGTAATTTTTTTAGAGAATAGCTTGCAGGATATGGCAACCTTATATCCCACAACATTAAAGGAACTTGAAAAATGCCAGGGAGTAAGTGTAGGCAAGGCTTTAAAATTTGGTAGACCCTTTGTTGATGTTATTGCAAAATATGTAGAGGAAAATGAAATAGAAAAACCCGATGATTTTGTAATGAAAAGTGTCGTTAATAAAAACAGTAACAAGGTGTTTATTATTCAAAACGTTGATAAGAAAATGCCGCTTGAAACTATTGCAAGACATAAAACCTTAAAGATTGAAGAGCTACTGGAAGAAATGGAAACAATCGTGGCCAGTGGTACAAAGCTGAATCTTGATTATGCGATTGAAGATCTTGTAGAAGAATATGAAAGAGAAGAGATCATTGACTATTTTAAAGGCTGCCAGACATCAAGCCTTGACATTGCACGGGAAGAACTTTCGGACGGCAATTATACATTAGAGCAACTAAAAATAATGCGTATAAAGTTTTTGTGCGAGTATGGCAATTGATGGAAAAATTGAATTTTTATTTTACCTGAATAATTCTATTTTTGCCGCCCTATGGTGCGGTAGCTCAGTCGGTAGAGCAAAGGACTGAAAATCCTTGTGTCGGCGGTTCGATCCCGCCCCACACCACAAAAAGAAGGAAGCGCCTAAAACGCTTCCTTCTTTATTTTATCTAAAACTCAATACTGTAACTAACGGTTTGGGTTAAACGCTTACCTTCCAAAGTCATCCTGCACCCGCACAATATCGTCTTCATCACTCGGATTACTTTGATCAGTATGTTGCCATATTTCAGCAATAATACCCCAAGAGGAAAGACCTATGAGCCTGTGTCGCTCGCCCTGCTTAAGAATAATTATATCACCAACCTTCTTTGTTTGCAAAAGGCCTTCCGCATCATTATCACTGACTTTTATTCCTGCTTCCCCGCCTATAACTACCCACTTTTCAGCGCGCCTGTGATGATACTGCCAGCTTAGTCTCTTATTGCTTTCAACTATTAAAATTTTGGGACTTATTTTCCCTGTTTCTATTTTTAAGTCAACAGAATTATCTGGAAAAAATTCCCCAATGAACTCTTTTGCCTGCGATTCATCAATTACAAAAAAGCCTCCCCACGGCCTTGAATCGTCAGAGTTGACAACTTTAAAATCCCTTGTTGTCAAATAATTTTCTACTGCATTAAAGACCTCTTCTTTCTGCGTTTCTTTTGGAAAATCTAATGTCATTTTAGAGTATATAACGGTTAAGTATAAACGAAGTTATCTTCCCATGTAAACCATAAGTATTTGTACATCGCTCGGATTCACACCACTTATACGGCTTGCCTGGCCAAGTGTCTGCGGTTTGATTTTATTGAATTTTTGTCTCGCTTCATTTGATAGCGAAGAAATCTTTTGATAATTAAAATTGTCTGGGATTGCCTGTTCTTCGAGAGCACTCATTTTTTTAACCATTTCCTCTTCTTTTTTGAGGTAGGTACTGTATTTAATTTGAATCTCCGCCTGTTCCAAAGCTTCAATTGAAAAGGAACTAAATAATTCGTTAACCATAGAAATGTCCCTGACCATATCCAAAAGATTTATACCTGGTCTTGCCAGCAATTGACCAACTTTTGTTTTTTGACTAACGGTGGCAGAATTATGACTGTTTAAAAAGTGGTTAACGGCATCCCCTTCCAACTTGGTTTCTTCTAATATTGCAAGAATTTTACTAATCTCTTCTTTTTTTTCTTTTACCGCCGACATGCGATCCTGCGAGGCCAAGCCTATTCTAAAACTTTTTTCCGTCAGCCTTATATCAGCGTTATCCTGCCTTAATAAGGTTCTATACTCGGCCCTGGAGGTAAACATTCTATACGGTTCATCAGTGCCTTTATTAATCAGGTCATCAATTAATACACCGATATAAGCTTCGTTTCTTTTAAGAATAAAAGGGGCTTCATTGCTCACCGCCAACGAAGCATTAATCCCAGCTATGAGCCCTTGACATGCAGCTTCTTCATATCCGGTCGTTCCATTTATCTGCCCGGCAAAAAAAAGATTTTTTATCAATTTCGTCTCAAGCGTTGATCTTAGTTGAGTCGGCGGAAAATAATCGTACTCGATGGCATAGCCAGGCCGAAACATTTTGCAATTCTCAAAGCCAGGAACTTTGGTCAAAGCTTTTAATTGAACTTCTTCGGAAAGAGAGGAAGAAAATCCATTTACGTATACTTCAATTGTATTATTTCCCTCGGGTTCAACAAATAGTTGATGACGCTCCCGGTCAGCAAATCTTGAGACCTTATCTTCTATACTAGGGCAGTAGCGCGGGCCCACGCCTTGGATTCTGCCTTGGTACATTGGGCTCTCGTGGAACCCGGATTGTAATATATTATGCACCTCAGGATTCGTATAAGTAATCCAGCAGCTAAACTGGCTGGCGGGCTTTTTTGTTTTTGTAAAAGAAAATCCTGTTATATTAGAATCTCCCTTTTGTTCTTCCATTTTGGTATAATCAAGGGAACGCCCGTCAATTCTTGGCGGAGTGCCGGTTTTAAGACGGCTGCTTTCAAACCCCCACTCCACCAATTGTTCCGTAATGCCCCCGGAAGATTTTTCGGCCATTCTTCCTCCTTTACTTTGTTTTTCGCCAATGTGAATTATTCCATTCAAAAAGGTACCATTTGTAAGAACAACACACATTGACGAAATATTGTGCCCCAGGGAAGTTTTGACACCCGTGATTGAATCATTTTCTTTCAACAGGCCCACCACAGAATCCTGGTAAAAATCTAGTTTTGGTATTTTTTCAAGGATTTCCCTCCACTTTATTGAAAATAATTGCCTGTCGCTTTGGGCACGAGGGCTCCACATTGCCGGACCCTTGCTTTTATTGAGCATCCTAAATTGGATCATAGATAGATCAGTTACAATACCAGAGTATCCGCCTAATGCATCAATTTCACGTATAATTTGCCCTTTTGCAATGCCTCCCATGGCGGGATTGCAACTCATTTGAGCCATATTCTGCATATTCATTGTTATCAGGAGGACACTTTTACCTAAATTAGCAGCCGCTGCCGCTGCTTCACAGCCCGCATGGCCCGCACCTACCACAATTACATCATATTTGGGAAACATTCTGCAAATTTATCAAATAGCATTTAGAGGAAGCTATTAAATATAGTTTCACGTGAAACGAATCATTTTTAGATAAAAATTTTCTTTTTCTCTCATCTCAGATTTCAACCTGGAGCTATGATCTGAGAAGCCACATAAATGGAGGATGCCATGTACCATAACCCTGTATAACTCTTCTAAGTAGCTCACACCAAACTTTTTAGAATTTTCTTTAACCCTCTCAACACTTATATATATTTCAGAGAAAACTGGCTCACTAGGATCCGACAACGTAAAAGTTAGGATATCTGTTAATGTATCATGATTCAAAAACTCTTTATTCAATCTTAAAATCGCATCATCGCTGGAAAAAATAAAAGACACCTTGTCGAGATCAAACCCTTCGTTTTTGAAAATAAAAGAGATAAGTCGTTTTACTTCTTGCTTATTTTTTAAACAAGCTTGTACCCCACTATTTTTAAATGTAATTGAAGGCAATTTTTAATTTCTTAATTCGGAATGGTTTTAAAAGTATAGGTACTACATTTACCGCAACGCTTTCATATAAATGAAATTATCGACGATAAAGACAGGAACAAAGGTCAAAATAAAGTCTTTTGAAAATGACGAAATTATCCTGAAATTGATGGAAATGGGTTGTTTGCCGGAAGAAGAGCTAACTGTATGGAAAAAAGCCCCGTGGGGAGATCCTATTTATGTTTTAGTTGCCGGCTATTCTTTAAGCCTGCGTCTCGACGAAGCCGAGAAAATTAACGTTGAAATTATATAACCAATTTTAAACTTAAAGCTTAGTGAAAATCGGGTTGTATTTTGGTTCTTTTAACCCGATACACAATGGGCATTTAATAATTGCTAATTATATATTGAATAACACCAGCCTTGACCAGGTCTGGTTTGTGGTATCTCCTCAAAATCCTTTAAAAAAGTCAAAATCTCTTTTAAGCGAGCATCGCCGTAAACACCTTATAGATCTCTGCCTTGAAGGAGAAGTTAAGTTAAAATCGTCAAATGTTGAATTTAGACTGCCAAAGCCATCTTATACCATTGATACACTTAAATACCTAAAAAGGAAATATCCTAAACATGTATTTTCTATAATTATGGGCGGCGATAGCTTCAGCAATATTAAGAAGTGGAAGAATTACCAGGTGCTATTAAATGATTACGAAATATTTATTTATGAAAGGAATGAATACGAAAAGAAGGAGAGAAGTTTGCCTAACATACATTTTCTCCAGGCTCCATTGCTCGAAATTTCAAGCACTTATATCCGGAAGTTAATAGCAGAGAGAAAATCTATACGTTTTCTTTTGCCAGATATAGCACGGGAAGAGATTAACTGCATGCAGTATTATCAATGACTTAAAAAACAATTCCTAAAAGGAGGCAGGATAAAACTATGATTGGGGACCTTAATCTCGTAAATGACAAAAAACAAAATGTTGCAATAATTACAAGGACATTCATGATACTTACAGTATTAAGTTCCGTAATAGAGATATCTTTAAGTAAATAGAGAAAGGCAGCCCACATTATTCCTACAACCACAGCATTAATGCCCTCCAACGCCCGAAATATGACCACATATTTTTTCAGATTGTGCCATATTGGGTAAAAAAACAAGACTAATAAAGCACTAGGCAGAAAAATACAAATGCATCCGATAATACATCCGATTAGTTGCATTTTTTTACCCTCACCTCTAAGCACCATGCCTCCCGTGTATGCCGCTACGGAAAAGACAGGGCCGGGAATAGCCCTTACCATTCCCCACCCGGTTAGAAATTGTTCTTTTGACATTGCCTTGGTTTTATCCCTAACTACATATTGCTCATACATCATTGGCATTAGCACATCACCTCCTCCAAAAACAAGACTTCCAAACCTATACATGTTCTCAGTAAGATTATAAGCCCTTCTATTTTCCCAATTGTTTTTTCTGGCAGTTTCACTAAAAATTGCTGCTAAAAGGAATAAAGCCACGAACAACCATATATTCGTCCATTTGATTTTTTTGGGCGGCAGTGATTTTTTCTCGGGAATCCGCTTATCACTAAAATTAGTAACAACGCCTCCAAGAATAATTAAAATAGGGAATACCCAAGGCGTCTTAAAAAGTAAATAGGTTGCAAAAATCGCAAACACCATTATTATAAATGTTATGGTGCTATTAATAGAAATTTTGTACATCTTAAAGGCGGCAAAAGCTATAAAACCAACCGCCATAGGTTGCACATATTTGAAAATGTGCAGGTCTACATGGTAGATATTAATATAATGAACCAAAAAAGAAAAACAAGTCATTAAGATGCTGGCAGGTAATATCCAAATAAGTAATGTAAGTATGGCTAAAGGCACCCCTCCTCGCTTATACCCAATTAACGTTAGCGTTTGTGTAGACGTTGCACCTGGCAAAAGTTGACAGAAGGCGAGATATTCCATTAATTCCGCTTTGGTAACGTCCTTGCGCCTTTCTACAAATGTCTTAATCATCATTCCAAAATGTCCCTGTGGCCCTCCAAAAGCGGAAATGGTATATAGGAAAACTGACCTTAAAAAAGAAATGTGTCTAATGAAAGCCAGGTATAATGTCCTATGAATCAATAAATTATCTATTTTTTTGGATTTTGGATATTTGACAAATTATTGCATTTTATGTGGAGGGATAAATTATAATTGACAAAGGCATTTGTATAAATTCCTATTGTTTACATTTATTTTTTTAATCCTATTTCCTTTAATCTCTCATCAAGATATTCTCCTGCGGTAATATTTTCATAGGTTTTTTTGTGTTGGTCATCTATACAACTTTCGAGCGCTGTAAGATCCATGCTGGATTTTGGATGAAGAAAAAATGGAATTGAAAACCTGGATGTATGCCATAATTCTCTTGGTGGGTTGACAACGCGATGTGTAGTGCTTTTCAACTTATTGTTGGTAAGGCGTTGAAGCATATCTCCCACATTTACCACAATTTGGTCTGGCAGGGAGGTTACTCCTACCCATTCATGATTTTTTGTAAGTATTTGTAGTCCATCAGCAGAAGCGCCAACCAGTAAGGTAATCAAGTTGATATCTTCATGTTGTTCCGCACGGATGGCACTTTTAGGTTCATTTGTTATTGGCGGATAATGAATCGCCCTAACAATAGAATTACCTTCCTCTACAAAATCATCAAAATAATTTTCGTCAAGTCCAAGATAGATAGCTATCGCTTGCAGTAAATATTTTCCGGATTTTTCAAAGGCCCGGTAGGCCTGCAAAAAAGTATGATCAAAGCCAAAAACTTCATCAACTTTTACATTATCGGGATATTCCGGTTTTAACGGATGATCGGTGGGAACAACTTGCCCATATTGAAAAAATTCTTTTAAGTCTGGTGCGTCACTTCCCTTCGCATGCTCTTTCCCAAAAGAGGTATAACCGCGCTGGCCAGCAAGTTCAGGCTTTTCAAAATGTTTTTTCTTCTCAGAAGGAAGAGAGAAAAATTGCTGAACATCTTTATATAATTCGGCTATAAGTTCGCCGGAAATTCCATGATTTTTCACTGCAACAAAACCCACATCTTCGAAAGCCTTGCCTATTTTTTCTACAAAAGCTGCCTTTCTTTTTGAATCACCGGAAGTGAAATCTTCTAAATCAACTGAAGGAATTGTCATCTTGCTATTTTTTTCATTACCAAAAAGCGAATGTAGTTTTGATTATGTCAAAATACAAAAATAATGGTTTATTAAAGGGATTACTTCCCGTTTTTTTCTTTCTAAATGCGCTGACATTTTTTTCGTGCTCACCGAAAAATTATACATCTTCGATCAATTATGATTTCAAAAATAAAAGCATCGTTCCGGATTATAGTAATTTAAATTATTGGGCTGCACATCCCTTTAAAAGCGATCCTTCGGATAATGTTCCTAAAGACCTGCAGGGCGAAATAAAAGATTCTGCCGCAGACGTTTTTTTCATTCACCCCACAACATACACTGATGGTAACCAGTCAATGGGTTGGAATGCAGATATCAATGATGAAAAACTCAACAGGAAAACGGATAATTCAACCATTCTTTACCAGGCGAGTGTGTTTAATAAATATTGCCGTGTATTTGCGCCACGATACAGGCAGGCAAACCTCCAGGCATTTTATTCAACATCTGATTCTGCAAAAGGATCATTTGATTTTGCCTACGAAGATGTAAAGAAGGCCTTTGAATATTATTTAAAAAATTTTAACCAGGGAAGGCCTATTATAATAGCTTCACATAGCCAGGGAACATTGCATGCGGCTCGCTTGCTTAAGGAGTTTTTCCAGGGAAAACCTTTGCAGAAACAATTAGTCTGTGCATACATAATTGGGCTGCCAGTTTTTTCTGATTATGTTTCAACTTTAAAACCTTGCAGAGACTCAACTTCTACCGGATGTTTTATAGGATGGAGAACTTTCAAAGAGGGTTACGAAGCACCTTTTGTTGCAAAAGAAAAACAAAAAGCATTTGTAATAAATCCGCTTACCTGGAATATGGACACGGCAATTGCACCCGCTAAACTAAACAAAGGAGGCATACTTAAAAATTTTGACAATGTAATTCCCGGCCTTGTTCATGCTCAAATTCATGGAAATGTTTTATGGGTAAATAAGCCTCAATTTTTTGGGAGTATTTTTCTAACTACTAAGAATTACCACATTGCAGATTACAATCTCTTCTATGAAAATATTAGAGAGAATGTCGGAACAAGGATAAAATCTTTTTTGAAAGAATAACCCATGTACTGACACAAATTAAAAGTCTGCATTTTTAGGAAAACGGGGGAAAGGTATCACATCCCTTATATTCGTCATGCCAGTAACAAATTGTATTAAGCGCTCAAAACCAAGCCCAAAGCCAGCATGCGGACAAGTTCCAAATCTCCTGGTATCAAGATACCAGTATAATTCTTCGGCAGGAATATTCATTTCTTTCATACGCTCCTCTAATTTAGAAAGGCGTTCTTCTCTTTGTGATCCTCCAACAATTTCGCCGATGCCTGGCGCTAATATGTCCATTGCTGCTACCGTTTTACCATCATCATTCTGACGCATATAAAATGCTTTGATCTCTTTCGGATAATTTATAAGGATCACCGGTTTTTTAAAATGCTTTTCAACCAGGTATCTTTCATGTTCGCTCTGAAGATCCACACCCCATTTATCAATTAGATATTGGAACTTTTTTTTCTTATTATAATTGCTTTCTTTTAAAATTTCAATTGCTTCCGTATAGGTAAGTCTTTCAAATTTATTATTAACTACAAATTCAAGTTTCTCTATCAGGCCCATTTCACTTCGTTCAATTTGAGGCTTTTGCTTTTCCTCATCCGCCAGGCGGCCTGCCAAAAAATCGAGATCGTCTTTATTATTATCTAAAGCATATTGAATAATGTATTTAATAAATTCCTCTGCCAGGTTCATGTCATCTTCAAGATCCGAAAAGGCCATTTCAGGTTCAATCATCCAGAATTCGGCGAGGTGTCTTGCGGTGTTTGAGTTTTCTGCCCTAAACGTTGGTCCAAAAGTGTAAACATCGCCTAAAGCCATTGCTCCAAGCTCAGCTTCAAGTTGTCCGCTTACGGTAAGATTGGTTGGTCTTCCAAAAAAATCTTCTTTATAATTGATAGTACCGTCCTCATTTTTGACGGGATTTTCAAGGTCGAAATTGGTAACATGAAAGGTTTCACCTGCGCCTTCTGCATCAGATGCGGTGATCACAGGTGTGTGTAAATAGACAAAGCCTTTATCATTAAAGAATTTATGCACGGCAAAAGCTAAGGAATGTCGTATACGAAAAACTGACCCAAAAGTGTTAGTGCGAAAGCGCAAATGGGCAATTTCCCGCAAAAATTCCAGGCTGTGTTTTTTAGGCTGCAGAGGAAATTTTTCCGGATCACTGTCACCAAGAATTTCGATGGTCGCTGCCTTTAATTCCACCTCCTGGCCTTTTCCAAGAGAAGAAATTATTTCCCCGCTTACCTTTATTGAAGCCCCTGTAGTTATTCTTTTTAAAAGCGTTTCATCAAAATGGCCTAATTCCGCAACGATTTGCAAATTATTATTAGTACTACCATCGTTTAAAGCTATAAACTGGTTGTTACGGAAGGTGCGAACCCATCCCATTACCGTAATCTTTTTGTCAATCATATCGCTGTCAAGAACAGCCTTTATCCTTATTCTATTGTTAAACATTGTCTTAATTTCTATTGCTGCAAATATAAAGGACGCATGAGACAGTACTATATAAAATCACTTTTTATAAAGCGGTTTACTAAAAATCTAAAGAGTTTTAACCAAAAAAATCTGAAAGGAAACTGAGAAATATTTTCATTCTGTGGCAAAATGATGTATTATTGCAAAAGAAAGCTGTCTGGTCCTCTTTACTACGGTCTCTCTACTTTATAGAATCCATTCCATATAAATCATCAAAATTTAGATTTCACAATTTTCAAGGTTTTTGACTATTAATTCACACGTCATTTTATGTACGACATTTTACAACTGAACGATATGCTCGTTCCGGAGTTGCTCGATATAGCGGAGCAGCAGGACATTTCCGACGCAAAAAAATTAGAAAAACAGGAATTAATTTACCAGATTCTTGATAAACAAACATCCATGAGCATCGAAAAAAAAGAACCAGAAGTGGAAAAAACAAAACGCAAAAGAATCAGCAAACCAACTGTTGATGGTAGCTCTGACGATAATACCACCGAGGAGGTGAAAGAAGCTAAGACCAAAAAAGTTGATGAGAAAAAAGAAGAAAAGAAAAAGATCGCAAAAAAGCATAAAGAAGAGGAGCCAGAAAAGGAAGAAAAATCCCTGGACCTAAAAATGGCTGCTGATCCAAAATCAATTGCTCCAGGACTGGTTGATTTATTAAATGATGAGGATGACGAAATAGAAGAAGACGAAGAAGAACCGGAAGCCCAGGAGTCTTCGACAAACAATGGTTATCAAAAACAGCAAAAACCTTATCAACATAAAAAAGAACCAACATTCAATATTGAATTTGACGGAGTTATTTTAGCAGAGGGTGTTTTAGAAATGATGCCAGATGGGTACGGTTTCTTAAGAAGCAGTGATTACATGTATCTTTCTTCACCGGATGACGTTTATGTTTCACCTTCTCAAATAAAATTATTTGGCCTTAAAACAGGTGATACTGTTTATGGCTCTGTTCGCCCGCCAAAAGAAGGTGAAAAATATTTCGCGCTTTTAAAGGTTGAAACAATTAATGGTAAAGGTCCTGACGAAGTACGTGACCGTGTTCCTTTCGATTATCTTACTCCCCTTTTCCCGTTTGAAAAATTAAATCTTTTTCTTACTCCCAATAATCTTTCTACAAGAATTATTGACTTATTTACCCCTATAGGAAAAGGACAAAGAGGACTTATAGTTGCCCAGCCTAAAACCGGTAAAACAATGTTGCTGAAGGAAATTGCCAATGCAATTGCAGCCAACCACCCGGAATGTTACTTAATGATTGTGTTGGTTGATGAAAGGCCGGAAGAGGTTACCGATATGGAACGCAGTGTAAAGGCAGAAGTTATTGCATCAACTTTTGATGAACCTGCTGAAAAGCATGTTAAAGTGAGTACCATGGCATTGCAAAAAGCAAAGCGCCTGGTTGAGTGTGGTCATGATGTGGTTATCTTATTGGATAGCATCACCCGTCTTGCCCGTGCACACAATACGGTAGCACCAGCGAGTGGTAAAGTATTATCCGGTGGTGTGGAAGCAAATGCAATGCAGAAGCCTAAACAGTTTTTTGGCGCAGCCAGGAAAATTGAATTTGGCGGATCACTTACAATAATTGCTACCGCTTTAGTTGATACGGGAAGTAAAATGGACGAAGTTATTTTTGAAGAATTCAAAGGTACCGGCAACATGGAGCTTCAGTTGGATCGCCGTTTATCTAACCGCAGAATTTTCCCTGCAATTGATATAGTTGCTTCATCTACAAGGCGTGATGATTTGTTGCTTGATAAAGAAGTATTACAACGTATGTGGGTGCTTAGAAATCACATGGCGGATATGAATCCTGAAGAAGCGATTAATATTTTAATGAAGAATATGAAAGGCACTAAAGATAATATGGAGTTTCTTACTTCCATGAACGGCTAACAATTATAAACAGCTCACTTAAATCAATCCAATGAAAAAACACTTTATTAAATTTATTACAATTTCAGGCGTAATCTTTCTCTCTGCCTGCGGAGATTCATCAACAACAGAAACTTCTGCGGAAAGTAAAAAAGAAGCAACAACTGAAACCTCAACCACTGTGACAGCCCAGGATTCAGTTAAAAGAACAACCATATCAGTGGGACCTGATGGAGTTGGCGTTAGCAGTAAAAACACTAATGTGAAGGTTAATAAAACCGGCGTAGGTGTTGGAACTAAAGATGTGAAAGTGGATGTGAAATCCCACTAATTATAAAGATTAAAATAAAAAGCCACTGCTAAAACGGTGGTTTTTTTTATTTTAATAAAAATGTAATTGCATAAATGGCAATTGAGCAAATTGATATTGAAGATTTTTTAAGGCTTTCGGAAGAAAGTCCTGTTTTCGATGTGCGAAGCCCGGGTGAATTTTTATATGCACATATTCCCGGAGCATTCTCCTTAGCTCTTTTTACTGATGACCAACGAAAAGTTATAGGGACAGCCTATAAGCAACAAAACAGGCAGGTTGCGGTAAAAAAAGGGCTTGATTATTTTTCTGAAAGAATGAAAAATATGATTGAGGAGGTGGAAAAAATTATTACAGAAAATAAGAAGCATTTCCAAAATGAGAGGAGAATCTTTATTCATTGCTGGCGTGGTGGAATGAGGAGTCGTTCAGTTGCCTGGCTATTGGATTTATACGGATTCAAAATTTTTACGTTAAAAGGAGGTTATAAAGCTTTCAGAAATTGGGCGCTCAGTCAGTTTGAAAAAGAATACAATCTAAAGATCCTTGGTGGCTACACAGGCTCCGGTAAAACAGGAGTGTTGCAGGAAATGAAAGAAAAAGGCGAAGTTGTAATTGACCTGGAAGGATTGGCTAATCATAAAGGATCTGCTTTTGGAAGCCTCGGCGAGGCACCGCAGCCGGGGCAGGAAATGTTTGAAAATATGCTTGCGATCGAATTGTTTAAAGCTTCATTGCAAAAACCAGCCAACCCGGAAAATAATAATTCTATATGGCTCGAAGATGAAAGCCGGCATATCGGCACAGCCGGAATTCCTAAAACGCTGTGGGAAACAATGAGAAAAAGCCCCTTGTATTTTTTGGATATTCCTTTCGTAGAAAGACTTAATCATATTGTTTCTACTTATGGAAAATTTGATAAGAAAGAGCTGGTGAACTCTATTATGAAAATTCAAAAAAGGCTTGGCGGACTCGAGACAAAGAACGCTATTAATTTCTTGCTGGAAAATAAAGTGAAGGAATGTTTTTCAATTTTGCTTCTTTACTATGATAAGTTGTATGCAAATGCATTGTGCAAGAGGGAAAATGTTGATGCGCTTATAAATAAAATACCGTGTGAAACCGTTGAAGTAGGGAATGCTCAGAATTTTGTCCATAGAATAGCTGAGTAGTAATTCGCAAAAGCAGTAAACAAACTATTTTAACACCGCAAATGATAGACCCTATGGCTTTGATAATGTACGCATATAAACTTAGCAGCATTTCACCAACACCTGGTTATCGGTAGTCATAACGGAGAAGATATTTTTGAAATTCTTGTTGCCGGTGATCTTAAGAATTCGGCAATTATTTTAAAACGAAAAATGAAACAATAATTTTTTAAAAACATGTAGGCATGGCCGATAGTTTAAAGATTGAAAGTTTAGAAGAAGTAAAACTTACGCAATATTCTCATGGCGCCGGTTGCGGCTGTAAAATTTCTCCACTGGTTTTGGATAAAATATTACAAAGCAATCTTGCTCTTCCTGATAATAAAAATTTAATCGTCGGAAATCATACAAAAGATGATGCAGCCGTGTATGATATGGGAAATGGAATGGCATTAATTTCTACCACAGATTTTTTTATGCCCATTGTTGACGACCCGTTTGAGTTCGGGCGTATAGCTTCAGCTAATGCAATAAGTGATGTGTATGCGATGGGAGGAAAGCCTATATTGGCGATCGCTATTTTAGGCTGGCCCATTAATGTACTTCCGCCGGAAGTTGCGCAGAAAGTAATTGAAGGCAGCCGGAGTATCTGTTTGGAAGCAGGTATTTCATTAGCAGGCGGACATAGTATAGATAGTCCTGAACCAATTTTCGGCCTGTCAGTAAATGGCTTCGTTCCTATCAAAAATATAAAGCAAAATAATACTGCTAAAGAAGGCGATTTGCTATTTCTTACTAAACCACTGGGCGTTGGTATCTTAACTACAGCAGAAAAAAAAGGATTGTTACAAAAAGAACATTTTGGTTTAGCTGCCAAACAAATGATGCAGTTAAACAGTATTGGTGAGCTATTAGGAAAAATTGAAGGCGTTCATGCAATGACCGATGTCACTGGCTTCGGCTTGCTCGGGCATTTAGCAGAAATGGCAGAAGGTAGTGAACTAAGTGCTATTGTTTATATGGATAATGTTCCCACGATCATTGAGGATATAAAAAATTATGTAGATAAAAAGTGTGTTCCCGGTGGAACGAATAGGAATTGGGATAGTTACGGCAGGAAGATTGGTCCGGTTACGGATTTCGAAAAATCAATTCTTGCCGACCCGCAAACAAGCGGAGGCCTGCTAATTGCTGTTGATCCTTCTGCCATTGATGAGGTAAAGGACTTAATGACGCACCAAAAACTTGAAAAATTTATTAATCCTGTTGGTGTATTAATTGCCAGGGAGGAAAACGTAATCAGTATAAAAAATTAAGATGACTTTCAGTGATTGGATTGGCAGTATTGGAGTCGCTATTTTATTAATAGCATTTGTATTAATACTCACCAATAAGATTTCCAAAAGTGGAATGACTTATTTGTTTATGAATTTTATCGGCAGCTTACTCGCCACTGTTGCCTCTTATCTTATAGATTATATTCCCTTTATCATTCTTGAAGCAGCATGGATGTTTGCTTCACTTTTTGGAATATGGCAAAACTATAACCTGGGAAAAAGAAGAAAATTAATTTCCGATTAATTGCCTTAAAACTTATCAATTTTTTCTGCCAGCTTATGATCCTTCTCTGTAACTATATCTCCTGCATCATGTGTTGACAGCCATATTTCAACCTTATTATATTCGTTTGTCCACTTTGGATGATGATTCATTTTTTCTGCGGCTAACGCGACACGTGACATAAAAGCAAAGGCTTCGGAAAAATCTTTGAACTCAAATTTTTTATGAAGTTTATTATTTTTTTCTTCCCACATATTTTTTCATTTTGTTTTAAAAAATAAGATGCTGTTTGTTTTTTATTTTTTCATTCGTCATTTCCGTAATTAGTTGTACCGCAGGTATCGTTCTTATCGAGCTGATAAGAATATTAACTTCATCGTCCTTCATTATATCATCTTTTATAAGCCACAAAAAATCAAGATGCTTGAATTCAGGAAGAAGGTACTCGCCATCGTCTTCATTGTTGTATAAAAAATGTTTTATAGTGCCGCGAGACTCGCCATATTCGTAAATGGGGAAAAAATATTTGCGAGCTTTTTTATTCAGTTGAATTTCAATATTGTTATTGATCCTGAAATTGAATTTCAGCATTTGATTAAGGTGCCAGCAAAAGCGGTATTGTTCAATAGGTGCTACAATGCCCAGCAGGCGGGTATTTTCAAAGAACTCATCAACCATTACAGAGTTGTCAATACGAAGTTTCATTGCCGGAAAATATAAAACATTTAAAAAACAATATCAAACGTCAACTCGTTTCCCCCTCTTAACACCGTCACTTTTGTTGCATCACCTTTTTTAAAACCGCCCAAAGCTTTCATGTAAGAGTTAAGATCTGAAGATTTATGGTCACCGAGTTTTATAATAACATCACCCACTTGCATACCTACTTTTTGGGCAATCTTTCCGTCAATAATTCCATCCGCTCTTACGCCAGTTCCACTGAAAGTATAATCAGGCATTATGCCAAGGCTCACAGTGAACCTGGTTCCACCCATCGTTGGTTCTTTCGTTTTCGAAAAAGCAAGTTTCCCCTCCCTGTTTGTTTCTTCTAAAATATCATAGATGTATTTTATCACCATAAGTTCACCCGTAAAATTTATTTTTTCTACATCATCAGTTGGCTTGTGGTAATCTTTATGCGTTCCTGTAAAGAAAAATAATACTGGAATATTTTTAAGATAAAAAGAAGTGTGGTCACTTGGGCCGATACCACTTGAGTCAAAGTGAATAGTAAAATATTTTTCCTTGTTATCAAAAACTTTACCCCATGAAGGTGAAGTTCCATATCCGCCGATAGTGAGGCTGTGAGATGAGTCGTTAAGCCTTCCAATCATATCGGAATTTATCATATAGTTGACGCCATCCAGGTTTACAGTCGGGTGCTCAGTAAAATATTTTGAGCCATATAAGCCAAGCTCTTCGCCTGAAAAACAAAGAAAAAGATAGTTGTTATTCTTAAGTTTAGATTCTTTCAACATTCTCGCAAGCTCAATAACAGAAGCTGTTCCGCTTGCATTATCGTCTGCGCCATTATGAATTTCCCGTTCACCTGCCCATAAGGAATTGTGATCTTCGCCATATCCGAGATGATCGTAATGTGCGCCAATAATTATCGTGTTGGCGGCACCGTTATCTATATATCCAACAATATTATGCCCATGTCTTATTTTATCGCCGATGGCAATCGTAAGCTTAATCTCAAGATTAGCGCTTGGGTCATTTAAAATTTTTTGAGCAGCATTTTTTTTAATAAAGATTACGGGGATATTTTGCGCCGCAATTTTTTCTTTGTCTTCAAATTTTAATTCATCATCTGTTTCCCCGTTATTATATACAATAACTGCAGAAGCACCTTTTTGTGCAAATTCAGTTGCTTTATTTTGTATAGCATTCTCCAGGTCAAAGTGCGGATTATCTTTATTTTTTTCAATAACATCTTTTATATCCCAGAACCATGGCAGCCCTTTTTCAAGAAAAGCAGGAGAAGCATTCGATTCCAAAGAACCTTGGGCGCTAAAAATAAAAGGAAAAAAATCTTCGTGAATAAGAAGGTCAACGCCATTTATATTTAGACGTGTTTTGGGCAGCACTTCTTTGCCTTCATTAATTTCAAATGCCTGCAAAAAAGTATTATTGTCTCCCTTTGGCAAAAGACCAATAGTTTTAAATTGATCCGCTAAATATTCGTAAGCTAATTTTTCCCCGGGAGTACCGGTTCTCCTTCCCTCAAGGCGATCGCTGGCGAGGTAGCCTATTTCTGATCTAAGATTTTCTATGATTGCCTTATCGGATTTTCTTAATCTTTGGGCTGAAGCAACCTGGCAATAAAAAACAACAAGCCATAAAACATTCTTCATTGGTTTAAATAATTTTTGCAAATTTACTATGAATAAATCTGCCGGTTCAATTCGTTAAATGAAATTAATTTCATCTAATATTTCATACAGATTAGTGGCGGAAATTTTTTGCATAGGAACTGAGGTTTGCCTTGAGAGTTAATATAACGTTGTGTTATGTCGTGTTTTCTTAAATCGTAAGGCTAAGGGCCTTATGCGACTTAAATTTACAAATTATATAAGAGCATTTGACTAAACAGCTAAACATAGCCCTTGTAGGAAATCCCAATAGTGGAAAAAGCTCCTTATTCAATTCCCTCACAGGTCTGAACCAAAAAGTGGGAAATTTCCCCGGCGTAACGGTAGATAAAAAGACCGGAGTAAGTAAAATTTCAGAAAGCTTCTCCGCGCAAATTATTGATCTGCCGGGAATGTACAGTTTATATCCTAAACGTGGAGATGAGTGGGTTTCTTATAAGGTACTTATTGATGAAGACACAGAAACCAGGATTGACATTATTCTGGTAGTTGCAGATGCATCCAATTTAAAGAGGAATCTTCTTTTTTGTTCCCAGGTTATTGACCTGAAAAGGCCTGTTGTGATTGCTCTAACCATGATGGATATAGCAAAAAATAAAAATATACAAATAGACATAGCAGGCCTCGAACGGGAATTAGGCGTTCTCGTAATTCCCGTAAATCCAAGGAAAAATAAGGGAATATTACAATTGAGCAAGGCCCTGGAAAGTACGGCGGCAAACCGGGACCGCATACCCGAGCGTGACTTTTTTCAAATTGATAAACTGGCCCCGGATGCTATAAAGAAGGTACAGAAATTATTTCCGGAAATAAGTGACTACAGGGCTATTCATTATTTGATAAATCATGAAAGCTTTCCACTTGACAACGGCATGCAGGAAGCTATCGGGAAAATTGAAGAAGAGAGCGGGTTTAATCCAACAAAAACACAGGCACAGGAAATATTGCATCGATATGGAAAAATAAAAACCATAATGCAGCAAACGGTGGTAGAGGCGGATCCTTTGCAAAAAGCGTTATACACCCAAAAGCTTGATAACATTTTACTGCACCGAACGTGGGGATATATTATTTTATTGGGTGTGCTTTTCTTACTTTTTCAAAGTATTTTTTTAATTGCCCAATACCCAATGAATGCAATCGAGTGGGCATTCGCCCGGTTAAGCGGATGGCTTGGAAGTGTTTTGAAGGATGGCTGGTTTAGTAATCTTTTGATAAATGGCGTAATCGCCGGTCTTAGTGGCATCCTTGTTTTCGTTCCACAAATCATGATATTATTTGGCCTTATTACGCTACTTGAGGATACGGGTTACATGGCAAGAATTAGTTTCCTAACGGATAAGATTATGCGCAAAGCAGGCCTCAACGGAAAAAGTGTAATGCCTATGATAAGCGGGCTTGCCTGCGCAGTACCGGCAATAATGAGCGCAAGAAATATTGAAAATAAAAAGGAAAGATTACTTACCATTATGTGCACGCCTCTAATGAGTTGCAGTGCAAGACTACCTGTTTATACCATACTGATAGCACTTGTTGTTCCCAATAAATATCTTTTTGGGTTTATTGGTTTACAGGGAATCGTAATGATGCTTATGTATTTGCTGGGAACAGTGATGGCCTTATTATCAGCCTATGTAATGAAGTGGTTTATCAAAAGTAAAGAGAAAAGCTTTTTCATTTTGGAACTACCGATTTACAGGGAGCCACGCTGGAAGAATATGTTCTACACCATGGTAGAGAAGGCAAAGATATTTGTATACGATGCCGGCAAGGTGATTATGGTGATAAGCTTATTACTTTGGGTTTTAAGCACGTATGGTCCACCTAAAAAAATGCAGGCGGTTTCTGCGAAATATGAAGCCCTCGCCGTAAAAAATCCGGGCCAGGATAAAGAGCTCAATAAAAAGGAAAAAACCGAATTGCTGCAAAATTCCTACGCTGGAATTTTAGGAAAAGTTATAGAGCCTGTCATAAGGCCGTTAGGCTATGATTGGAAAATTGGTATCGCTCTTATTACATCTTTCGCGGCCCGGGAAGTTTTTGTCGGTACAATGGCAACGCTTTACAGTGTTGGTGATGAAAAAGATGAAAATAATGCCACGCTCAGGCAAAAAATGAATGCGGCAGTCCGCCCTGACGGTTCAAAAGTATATGACCTTGCTACTGGTCTTTCACTATTAATTTTTTATGTATTAGCCATGCAATGTATGAGCACGCTGGCGGTGGTGAAAAGAGAAACCAGGAGCTGGAAATGGCCTGCAATTCAGCTTGTGTATATGACTGGCCTTGCGTATGTGATGAGCTTCATGGTTTACAATATTTTCAATTAATAGAATGTTGGTTGGAAAATAGAAAACCCTTATCTCACAGCGTTGTAAATTCCGTTTTTAACCTGCGGATATATTCTTTGATATAGTTCATTTAGGATATCCTGCTTGGTAGGTACTTGGAAATTATTATTATTAAGTAAGGCCAGGTCGTTACCACTCAGAGCCCTGGTATCTCCCCTATACGTTGCATATTCCTGCTGCCAGTTGAACTGGGCTGTGTACCGCCGGTTATTGATATTATCACGCGTAACAGCATCCGTTATACGGCTTTCAAGATCACCCGTGGCTGTGAAATATCTTTTTGTGATGCTTAATGTACCACTTACTGTTTGATAGGAAACATGGCCTGATGTATCTTTGCCCACTTCTATTTGCTTACTCACATTCCTGCCGTAGTGTGAAGTATAAGGCTGCGGTATATCAAGGTTTACCCAAGTAAGATCCACAAAAATATCAGGATAAATGTTAGCCCTTTTTGCATCCCAATCAGTATAAAAACGGGCAAAAGAACTTTTGGTATAGTCTCCGCCGAGATCCCTCACGAGGCTTCGTTGCATATAATCGTTATTAAAACTATTGCCAAAACTATTGAAGCCGGCGTTGTTATAATAATAAGAATTATCTGTTACAGGATTCACAATCACATTAAGTACACTGTTTTGATAGGCAATGTCCATTTGCTTTTTCGCATCTTTATAGCCGGGAACGAAATCAGAAGCTTGTTTAAAAGCATAATAAGCATCGCGTGAAGATTGCTTATCATTATTATTAAGGTAATCCCATCCTATGTTGTAATAATCAGCAGCGGCTTTTTCTTTTACGACTTCTATGTCTGCTGTGTAGGCCGGGGCTTTCAAAAGATTTTCTGCAGTCGAAGAACTATTAATTACTTCAGATAAATGTTGAAGTGCCTGGTATTCCCTAATAATCTTGTTCCATTTATCAGGCTCCATTAATGTGCTATACACATCAATGTTATCCAGGTGAATTTTTGATGCATTATTATAAAGGTTGCTCAAATTATTTCTCAGGCTTGTGTCCGATGGATTTTTATCCAGTTTTTTTATGGCGGTTAACAAAGCAATATCCTGTTGGGTGTTGGCGACGGAATTCCTGGTGCTGCTGCAGGAAGCGAATAAGAAGAGGAAGATTACTATGCTAAATAAATTTCTTTTCATTGTTTTTGTTTAATAATTAGACGATTCTTATTGCCCCAAAAGAATTAAAAGATCGTTAATAGCGGGCAAATTCTCAATTATTTAAAAATACACGCAATATAAAGGTTCATTACCTCCGCTACTTATAAATCATTTCATTTGTGTAAGCCGTTCCTCAGGTTAAATTAACCGCTCATCAAATCCTAAAAAAATAAATTTTAATTAAGAAGCTTAATGAAACCCTCGGCGGTATTGAGTTTAAGACAAAAGCCGGCTCACCTTTATAAACAACTACCTTAAAAAAGCAGGTATTATGTATTGCATAGTATTATTTTATGTATATCTTTGTTTTAGAAAAGCAACAATGAAAAATTCTACAGACAAAAATATCAACATATGAACATTGATAATACAGCAAGCCAAATGCGAAAAGGGGTTTTGGAATTTTGCATTTTATCTATAATAAAATTAGGAGAGGCTTATCCAAGTGACATCATTGATAAAATGAAGGCCGCCAATTTGAATATTTTGGAGGGAACGCTCTACCCATTATTGACGCGGTTAAAAAACGCGGAATTTCTTACATACAGATGGGTGGAAAGTAATAGCGGTCCCCCAAGAAAATATTTTTCACTCACTGATAAGGGTGCTGATTTTTACCAGGAACTTGAAACAACCTGGCTTGAGCTTGCTAATGCTGTAGAAGCAATAACCGGTAAAAACAACTAAACCCATAAATCAACTTCAACAAATTATTAAATAGAATTAGTCATGAAAAAAGTAATTAATATAAATTTCCAGGGTAGCGTAGTTCCCATTGAGGAAACATCGTATGAATTGCTAAAGCAGTATATAGAGAGCCTTCGTATTTATTTTGCAAAGGAAGAAGGCCGCGATGAAATAATTAATGATATAGAAAGCCGTATCAGTGAGCTCTTTCAGGAAAGATTGAAAGGCGGCTCTACCTGCATAACGGATGATGATGTAAATGTTATATTCAAAAACATTGGGCGGCCCCAGGATTTAGAGGAAGCCGATGGCGGAGAGAAAACATCGACCAGTGAAGAAAAAGAAGCCGGTGAAAAATTTTATGCAAGGCCTGGCGAAAAGACCAAGAGATTATACCGGGATGAAAATCATAAAATTCTCGGTGGTGTTTGTAGCGGCATAGCAGCATATTTAGGCATTGATCCGGTAATCGTAAGAGTTATATTTATTTTATCAGGGATTGGTTTCCTTGCATATATATTGTTGTGGATTTTTGTTCCGGGTAGTAATGCGCTTGTAAATGGTGTTCGTAAAAGGCTTTATAGAAACCCTGATCAGAAAATAATTGGTGGCGTATGCAGTGGAATTGGAAGTTACTTCAATGTAAATCCATGGATACCAAGAGTGTTTTTTCTGATTCCATTTATTTCTTTTTTCTTTAGATGGGGACATATAGGCCCCCTGACATTCCCAAATTTTTTAAGCTTTTCATTTAGCCCCGGCACTCTTATAGTTTATATCATATTGTGGCTTGTGATACCGGAGGCGAATACAACGTCAGAAAAGCTTGAAATGAAAGGGGAAAAAGTTGATCTTAATTCAATAAAAAACTCTGTAGTAGAAGAAATGAAAGGTGTACAGGAAAGAGTAACTAAAATGAGCCAGCAAGTTGGTAGTATGGCAAAGGAAAGAGGCGGAGAATTTGGGAAAGAGGTGCAATATGCAGCAAAAAGAACAAGTGGCACGTTGGGGAATATAATAATTACCATATTTAAAATATTTGCCTACTTCATCCTCGGATGCATTGCGCTTGCTCTAATAATCGCACTTTTTTCAATCGCGACGGTTTCCATTGGGCTATTTCCATTAAAAAACTTTGTACTTACTGATGGCTGGCAGAGTGTGCTGGCCTGGGGAACACTCATATTTTTTATTGGTGTACCGGTAATAGGCATCATTACTTTTATAATAAGAAGAATTGCCAGGATTAAAACGCATAACCGCGCAATACGCTACTCCTTTTTAGGGCTATGGTTTCTTGGTATCATCTGCTTTATCTCCCTTTTAATTTCTGTCGGCCAGGATTTCAGAAGGACGAGCTCCGCTAATGAAGAGAAAATTGCTTTAGAAAACGCGGGAGTAACAAGCCTGGAAATAAACTCACTCGCTTACAACCGGTATAACAGGAGTAATACATGGTTCAGGCTTGAGCCCTTTGCGACATTTGATGATGATACAGCATACATCGGTAATGTAAGAATAAGGCTTGAAAAATCTCCCACAGACAGCTTTCAGGTTGGGGTGATAAAAATGTGCAATGGGAATACCAGGAGAGATGCGGATACCTTGGCTTCATTGATCCGGTATAACGTTTTTCAAAAAGATTCTTTGCTGATGATAGATAAGGCGATTGCCATCAATACAACGGACAAATTTAGAAATCAAAACGTAATGGTTATTCTATATGTTCCGGTTGGAAGACATATTAAAATAAATAAAAACCTTGAGTATAATCATAATATAAGATTCAATGGTCCATGGTTTAATGATGACAACTGGTACAATTGGGAAGATGATGATTATGATTTCCAGTATGGTGTGGAATATGTAATGCAGGAAAATGGATTGTATACTCTAAGTGGCGTACCGGCAAATGAGTATAAGAATAACGATTGGCGTTCCGAGCAAGATAGGAGAAACAATCAATACAATGAAGATCAGCAGAATTACCGCTACGATCAAAACAATAAGACAGACTCTTTAAGAATGATAAAGGAAAAAGAAATTCAAAAAATACAAGGCTCGGTGGATTCTTTGAGAGATGCAAAACAAAAACAAATAGAAAAAATGAAAGACTCTTTGAGGGAGGCTAAAGAAAAGTTGGAACAGAAGATAGAAAAGTTGGATGCCGGCAATACTACAATATCCGGGGAAGCATACACAAAAGCCGGCAACCATGGTTATGCTTTTATGCTGCATATATAGAATGTTTTTCGGTTGAAGTTGAATACAGGCTTCATGCTCCGGCATGAGGCCTTCTTGTTATTATGAATTCATAGAATACCTTGGCAATAAATATTAAATTTGAAAATTCTGGCTTAAAACGTCATATTGGTCAAAAAAATAATGTGGACCCACCGGGTGGCTTATCAGATCCGAATATTTATACGCCGGTAGCTCACCTTCCGCCACTACTACCTACAAGGCTACACTCAGCGATTACAAGGCTACACTCAGCGATTCGGTCGGATGCTTTAGCAGCAGCGTTGATATAAATGTTCATTTGAAAGCGCCACCTACTCCACAGCAGTATTTGTATATATTTTAAAGGCAATTTGCGACTCCGGTGAAACGCTTTTGAAAAAAGGAACTGTTACTTTAATCAGGTAAAACTAGTTCGGGATTTTAAGCCGACTTCTGTTCGCTTTGATATTTAAGAATCTAAAAAATACAATCTGATTTTGGCATAAATTTGCCAACTTTAAAAGTAGCATGAAAAATACACCCTTTACAAAAAAGCACATAGCCCTGGGAGCAAAGATGGCAGAATTCGCTGGCTATAATATGCCGATAAGCTATACGGGCATAAATGATGAACATGCGACTGTCCGTAAAAACGCAGGTGTCTTTGACGTAAGCCATATGGGGGAATTTATTTTGAAAGGAGAAGATGCGTTGCCGCTTATTCAAAGCATTACCAGCAATGATGCATCAAAACTCACCACCGGCAAGGCTCAATATAGTTGCCTGATGAACGAAGATGGCGGTATAGTGGATGATTTAATTATATACTGTATCAAGGAAAACGAAACCTATATGTTGGTGGTAAATGCTTCCAATATCGAAAAAGACTGGACCTGGATTGAAAAGCATGACGACAAAGATGTAGAAATGCATAACATTTCGGAAAAAACATGTCTCCTTGCCATTCAAGGCCCAAACGCGACTAAAATATTGCAACCTCTCACCAGTATTGACATAATGAATCTGAAATATTATACGTTTGTAAAGGGAACTTTTGCAGGGGTTGATAATGTATTAATCAGTGCTACAGGCTACACAGGTTCGGGAGGAGTCGAGATATACTTTGAAGATAAAGATGATGCCGCAGATATTATCTGGAATAAAATTTTTGAAGAAGGAAAGGACAAAGGCTTACAGCCAATTGGGTTAGCCGCACGCGATACTTTGCGTCTTGAAATGGGCTACTGCCTCTATGGAAATGATATAGATGATGCCATCACTCCGTTGGAAGCAGGGCTTGGATGGATTGTGAAATTTTCAAAAGATTTTCTGTCAAAAGGTTTTCTTGAAAGGCAAAAAGCGGAAGGCGTTTCCAATAAACTGGTAGGATTGGAGATGTTGGAAAAGGGTATCCCGAGACACGATTATGAAATAAAAAATGCAGAAGGACAAACCATAGGGAAGGTAACCAGCGGCACACAGTCTCCTTCATTGAACAAGGCAATTGCAATGGGCTATGTGGATACCGCTTTTTCCAAAATTGACACCCCGGTTTATATAAAAGTAAGAGATCGCTTATTGAGCGCAAGGGTAGTAAAAATGCCTTTTGAATGAAGCCAGTAAAAAACTGGTCTTAAAGAGTTGACTAATGAAACAAAAACACAGCAAGCCCACAATAACAGCTTCCCTCTCCCCCTCTTTGTTGAATTTATATGATGTAAACAGCAGTATTGTAGTGATTATTGATGTGCTAAGGGCAACTTCTACCATTGCCGCAGCATTATATAATGGAGCTAAAAACATAATCCCTGTTGACAGCGTAGCAGATTGCATCAAGCTTGGGAAACAGATGGATGTGATAACTGCCGGCGAGAGAGATGGCCAAATTGCCGAGGGCTTAAAATATGGCAACACTCCTTTGCAATACACACCAGAATTTATCAAAGGAAAAACTTTAGTGTTAACAACTACCAATGGCACTAAGTTGCTACACATGGCTCTCACAGAAGGTGCCAAAGCCATTATCACGGGCTCTTTCTGTAACATTTCAGCAGTGTGTAACTACCTTATAAGCGAGAAGAAGAATGTAATACTCGCCTGTGCCGGCTGGAAAGACCGCCTGAACATAGAAGATACTTTACTTGTTGGCGCAGTCATAAATCGCGTGAAAGAACATTTTTACCAAAATTGCGATGCCTGCCAGATTTCGGAATCATTGTATCTGCTTGCAAAGGACGACCTGTTCAATTTCATGAAGGAAAAGGATGCCAGCCACTATCATCGCCTCATGGGCTTTGGCCTTGAAGACGATATAAGGTATTGCCTTACTGAAGACAACGCAAACATTTTATGCCTGTATGATGGAGGCCGTTTGGTGGCAGGAGCCAAATGATTATTTCTTGTATAAAAGCACACTCATAAGTACTCCCTCTCTTAAATTTTCTTTATTTTTGCAAATTGCCCTTTTTTCAACAGGTGCACCGGAAAAACTTCGGTTGCTAATAATAGAAAACTGAAAACTCCTTGGCTTTACCACATCTTATTAAATACATTTACAATACCGGGACGGAAGAAGTTATCCGTAGAGGCAAAAAAATCCATTCTTTCGGATATGTAGAACTCATGGAGCATGACGATCTTTTGCCTGCTGTAAATTTTCGGGTAAAAGATGATAGCTATGCCACTTATTATAAAGTAAATGTGCAGAAATATGCTGATCCGAAAACGCTTTTAATTCGCTGCTCGTGCCCTTACAATTTGGGAGATATATGCCGGCATGAAGCGGCGGCTCTTTTCCAGTTACAGGATCTTATAGATAAAAATTTACTTAGGGCTGATCAGGTTGTTTCACATAGCCAACAACACACCGTTATAAAAATGAGGTTTATTGACCTGAAGACAATCAGGATGCTTGCGGGGCAGGAAAATTTTGAAGAAGCCGAAGAGATAAACAGGATAAACAAGGCATCCATTCTTCTCGCCGCTAATGAAAAAGTAGAAGCTGTATTGGAAATTGATAAAAAGAAATATCCCCTCATTATACAAAAAAACGAAGAAAGGAATTTTGACACATCATGTGTATGTGATGAAACAGAACACACAATCTGTAAACATAAAGTATCTCTCTTTCTGCAATTGTTGCAGGCTTATGGCCCTAATTATTTTGATACAATACGTAATTGGGACAAAGAAAAAAATAAGCTTCTCGAAGGATATGGATATAGCCTTGATGAAGATCTGAAAGGGAAATTTGAATTTATTTATAAAGAAGGAAAGCCTTATCTCAAAGTGCTCGACTTATCTATAAAACGAGTAGCGCCGTCCTTAAATTCCAGGCCGTTACCCGTGGAAAGGGAAACTGTGGAGATTGAAACAGCCGTTGCCGTTAAACAGAGACACATTGCCATCGTATTTAACGCCAATGAAAAATCCTACCCGTTTTTTTCAATTGATATAGTGCAGGGTGATTATGAGGAAGAAAAAGACAAGTTCATTGGAAGGTTGGAGAAACTGGATCTCAGTAAATTTATAAATATTGATTCATTTTCCGAAGAAGATAAATATATTTTACAGCAAGCCCGGAAGGCGCAGCAGGTTGAGGTAAATAAATACTTAAACCGCAACTCTCCTTTCAGCGGCTTTTGGGAAAATATTATACACAGTGAAAATGAAGAATTGCCTGAAGAAACAAAGATGTTAATTTCAGAGTTTCTTCATCCCAAACTCAAAAAGATATTTGATTCCGGGGAAACTAATAGGTACCTGTACCTGCCAATTGGCAAAAAGTTTACTACCGAAAACCTGGAGCCGGTTTTCATAGCGCAGGAGAAGCCAACAATTCGTTTTAAAGTTTCTCAACAGCAGGACAATTACAAACTGGAATGCTTTGTATCTATTGGCAATGAAGTATTAAAGGCGTCAGATAACAGTTGGGGAAGTCCCCTTATGTTTTTTCACGATGCAGAGTTTTCTCTTTGGAACTCACCCGATGATGGCCTGGTTGTAGAGAAATTTAGAAATCCTCTACTTATAGGTGCGGCGGAATGGGCGTCTTTTTTGAAAGATATTATAATGCCACTAACCGCCAGTTATGAAGTATCATTTGAAAGAAACCTGGTGCGTGAAGTAAAAGAAGGCATTCCTGATATTTCGGTAATGCTGATGGAGAGAGGCGATTATTTAATGTTTCAGCCTGCTTTCAGTTATAAAAATTTCACGGTGAAGCCAGGCTCTAAAGAAACAATTATTGTTCCTGATGGAGATAAAGTTTTAATGGTTAACCGCAACAAGGAGGCAGAAGAACAATTTGTAAGTAAACTTTCCAGTCTTCACTCGCAGTTCATTTCCCATGAGCCGGGTAGCCTTATTTTAAAAGGTGCTGATGTTTTAAAAAATAATTGGTTTTTCCTTTTTGTAGACGCAATGAAGGAAATGAAAATTCCTGTACATGGCTTCGAAGCTTTGAAGAATTTTCGTTTTAATACTTCAAAGCCCGCTACTAAAATACACCTGAGCAGCGGGCTGGATTGGTTTGACGCTAAAGTGGAGCTTACTTTCGGTGAACAAAGAATTGGTATTTCAGAAATAAAAAAGGCGCTCGCCAATAAACAATCTTTTGTCCAACTCAATGATGGTTCTTTAGGAATTCTTCCGGACGAATGGATAAATAAATATGGCCTGCTCTTTAAAGTTGGCGATGGCAGAGAAAACAAACTGCGCCTCTCAAGGTATCACCTCAGCGTGATTGATGATCTTTATGAAAAAAGGGATGAAGAAGAATTATCCTTTCAGCTGGATGAAAAATATGAACGCCTTCGCAATTACAAGAGTATCCCTGTAGTGGACATTCCTGGTGAACTTGAAAACAGGTTGCGTCCATACCAGGTATCTGGCTATCATTGGCTAAATTATTTAAACGATGTAGGCTGGGGAGGAATTTTAGCAGATGATATGGGTTTGGGTAAAACGGTACAGGCACTGAGCATGCTTAGCCACTATGCAGAGAAAGAAGGATCTTTAAAAGCATTGGTTGTTTGCCCAACCACGCTTATTTATAACTGGGAAAATGAAATCAGGAAATTTACACCATCGCTTACGTGGCAAATACACCATGGCAGCATGCGCACGAGAGATCCGAAAGATTTTGAAAAAAGCAACATCATCATTACCACCTATGGAACGTTGCGAAGTGACATACAATTAATGATGAACTTTTTATTTGATTACGTAGTGCTCGATGAATCCCAGGCGATAAAAAACCCTGCATCAAAAGTGACGAAGGCCGCCTGCCTGCTTACCGCAAAAAACAGGCTTTGCATGAGTGGTACACCTTTGCAAAACAATACTTTTGATATATACGCACAAATGAATTTTCTAAACCCCGGCTTGTTGGGAACTGTCGAGTTTTTCAGAAATGAATTCTCAACCCCAATAGATAAATTAGGAGAGCAGGAACAAAAAGATCATTTGAGAAAGCTTTTGTATCCCTTTATACTTAGAAGGACAAAAGAACAAGTTGCCAAAGATCTTCCGGATAAAACTGAAACTATTCTGTTTTGTGAAATGGAGGATGAGCAAAGAGAGATATATGAAGTGTTTCGCAACTCTTATCGTGATAAAATTATGAGTGCGATTGAAGGGCAGGGAATCAACAGGTCGCAGCTCACCATTCTGCAGGGCCTTATGAAACTCCGGCAAATATGTGACAGCCCTTTTATTCTAAACGAAGAAGAAACATATCCTAACCATTCAATTAAACTGGATGAACTCACCCGGGAAATAACAGAGAACATAGGTGAACACAAAGCGCTTATTTTTTCACAGTTCCTCGGTATGTTGTCTTTAATAAAACAAAAGCTGGTTGAAAATAATATTCAATTTGAATATTTTGATGGAAGTACTCCGCCCCACGAGAGAGAGAGGGCTATACAAAATTTTCAAAATAGCGATAACTGCAGGGTTTTCCTGATATCACTAAAAGCTGGCGGAGTCGGCCTCAATTTAACTGCCGCGGATTATGTATACATAGTAGATCCGTGGTGGAACCCCGCGGTAGAGCAACAGGCAATTGACCGTACTCACCGCATCGGGCAAACGAAAAATATTTTTGCATATAGAATGATATGCAAAGACACCATCGAAGATAAAATTTTGCAACTCCAGGATCGGAAACGTATCCTTGCCAAAGAACTGATTGCTGATGATCAAACTTTTGTAAAGAGCCTAAGCAAAGAGGATGTGGAATACCTCTTCAGCTAATTTTCTAAGAGGTAATAAAATCTTTTAATCGCTGGAAATCCTTTTTATCGCCAGATTCAAATAATGCAATAAAGCTTTTGGAAAAGCTGTTGAAAAAAATGGAAAAGATTGTTTGTTTTGGATAACCCTGATTTTTCATAGCATTGGTTTTAATGGTTTTATTGAGGAAATAAAGAAAAAATTTTTTTCACAATCTTACAAGAGCACAATCACGCTTTTGCGCCTTGGTAAATTCCACAAGCAATTCCACTGCACATGTATTAAAATTCGTTACCACATTGTTTGATCACGGCGACGCCTGACCTTACATTTAGTATAATATTTTACATTATAAAACCCAGGATTCTGAGTAAGTTTTGAAAGTAAATTCTTTACAAAAATGCTGACAGCATTGCGGGAACTATTGTTGTTACTGATCGTCATAAAAGAGTATTGAAAATTTATAACGCATTGCGATTACAAATTATTGTAATCTTTAGGCAAGGCAAATACGAAGCACTTATATAAAAAAAGCAATTTGTAAAAGAGTAGCTTCTACAAATTGCCAGGGGAACAATCAAGATTTATTTTAATTTTCAGCCTTCTTCATTTTCTTCTCAATAGAAATAGACCCAACTGAATCTGACTTTATATTATACCAATTCTTTTCATCTTCTAACACGATATGGTAAGATAACTCCTCTCCTGAAGAAACTTCTGTAATACCAAATATCTGTTTGCCGGGAAACTTCTGATTGACTTTTGCCCTTATAAAAGGAGAAAGAGATTCTTCAGTATAATAGCGTGTGGTAGACAAAATGTTTCCTTCGGGATCATACTCTATCCGGCACTTAGATCCGTCAGAATTTTTAAAATAAACAGCATAATAAGTGTCATAATTATACCAGGTTGTTTCCTGTACTTCAGGGAAAGAGGTTGTAAAAACTTTTAATACTTTTTCAGTGACAGGAGCAGCAGAAACGGATGCTGTTGTTAATATTGCTGCGAGGCAAAGGGCAAGAATCTTTTTCATGATTTTAATTTTATGGTTACGAAATACTGAACAAAAATAACAGCCCGGCTAAAGGGTTTAAAGCCAAATGTTATCAGAGGTAATGCAGTGTGGATAAGGGTTTCGTTAAGATAAAGTTAAGGGCATGCCTGAAGCATTAGATTGAGAAACTGAAAGAAGAATAACTGTATATGAAAGCGCCTTATTGAAATTTAATACCTGTACAGTTTGCTTACTTATTTAAGGATGAATGGTTTGGACGTCGCTGAAAAAGAAGACCATTGTTGGAGAAAAAATATTGGATAGAATAGCCTGCATGCTTAGCTGTTATTTATACAATTAAGTATCGTATTGCTTGTGCACTTTCCCAAAAGTACCGTCGAAAACCTTTGCGGTTTCAGTAACTTTGCGGCATGCAGGAATATTTAAATGGATTGAATGAACCACAGCGTGAAGCAGTGCTGCATCGGGATGGTCCGATAATGATTGTAGCAGGGGCCGGAAGCGGGAAAACCAAAGTGCTCACCACGAGAATAGCGCATCTTTTAGCAACAGGAGTAGATGCTTTCAACATACTGGCACTCACGTTTACTAACAAGGCTGCAGCAGAAATGAAAGAACGTGTAGAAAAAATTTTAGGGAATAACGAAGCAAGAAATTTATATATTGGCACCTTTCACTCAGTATTTGCAAGAATACTCAGGGCCGAAGCTGACAAGCTTGGCTATCCAAGAAACTTTACTATCTACGATACTGACGATGCTAAGAGCGTAGTAAAAACAGTAATTAATGAACTCAGCCTTGACGATAAGCAATATAAGCCCGGCACGATATATAATAGAATTTCGGCAGCAAAAAATGGTTTAATTACTCCTGAAGAATATATAAATGATTACGGTTTACAACAGGAAGATGCCCGTGCAAACAGGCCAATGACCGGGCAGATTTATACAGCTTATTGCAAACGCTGCTTCAAAAATGGGGCGATGGATTTTGATGACTTGCTTTTGAAATTTTATTTATTGTTAAGCACGCATCCTGAAAGCCTGAGCAAGTACCAGCGCAAGTTTAAATACATAATGATTGATGAGTACCAGGATACTAATACGAGCCAGTACCAGATAATTAAATTGTTGGGCGCTATGCACGAAAATGTAGCGGTAGTGGGTGATGATGCACAAAGCATCTATAGTTTCCGCGGAGCTACCATTGAAAATATCCTGCAATTTCAAAAAGATTATGATGAAGTGAAAATTGTAATGCTGGAGCAAAATTACCGGAGCTCACAAAGCATTTTACATGTAGCCAACAACGTTATAGCCAACAACAAAGGTCAGCTTCCGAAAAAATTGTGGACCAGTAATGGAGAAGGTGAAAAAATAAAACTCGTACGAACAGCGACAGATAACGATGAAGGAAAATATGTAGCCGATGCTATACAGGAACAAAAACTACGCAATCATTTTCGCAACAGCGATATAGCAATATTATATCGCACGAATGCACAAAGCCGGAGTTTTGAAGAAAGCCTCAGGCGGATGAATATCGCTTACCGTATTTATGGAGGCATAAGTTTTTACCAGAGAAAAGAGATCAAAGACTTCCTAAGTTATTTAAGGGTAATTCTAAATCCTGGTGATGAAGAAGCATTGAAACGTATCATTAATTTCCCTGCCAGGGGAATTGGTAAAACGACTATTGAAAAAGCCGTGTTATTTGCCAATGAAAATAATATCTCCATGTGGGAAGTGATTGAACGTGCCGCTGAGTTTGGCTACCGGGCAAATACGTTGGAGGTGCTAAGAAATTTTGTGATTACCATAAAGATGTTCCAAAGTGAATTGCAAAAAAAGAACGCTTATGATCTTTCGATATTGGTAGGTAAACATACAGGAATAGTGAAGGAACTGTTTAATGATAAAACAACAGAAGGCCTTGCCCGTTACGAGAACATACAGGAGTTGCTTAACTCAATAAAAGAATTTACCGAGACACCTACAGAAGATGGTGAATTACTTGATAAAAGTCTCGGAAGCTACCTGCAGCAGATAACACTGCTAACAGATGCGGATGATGACAAAGGAGAAAGTGATGTTGTAAAACTTATGACGATTCATGCGGCCAAAGGCCTGGAATTTCCGATGGTATTTGTCGGTGGTTTGGAAGAAACACTTTTTCCCAACTCTATGTCCATTAATACGCGTGAAGAGTTGGAAGAAGAAAGAAGGCTTTTTTACGTAGCCGTTACACGGGCAAAACTTTTGCTATGGCTAACGTATGCCAATACACGCTACCGTTTTGGCAACCTCACTCAAAACGATCCCAGCCGCTTCATTGACGAGCTTCCTGAAGAAAGGCTTGATCGTTCGTTTGCGGGTGGTAACATGCGAAATAACCAACAAACTAATCATTGGAAACCATTTGAAAAGAAACATGGCAATGGCTTTGGCAGCGCAAGACGGGAATCCTACAACCAGGCGAATGCCAATGCAAGCAAGCCTGCATACATAACGTCCAATCCTGTAATTAAAATAAAAGAACATGTGCCTACTGTAGGGTTTGCGCCGAGCGATACAAGCCATTTAGCTGAGGGCCAGAAGATAGAACACCAAAAATTTGGCTTTGGCGAGGTAATAAAAATGGAAGGCGCTGCGCACAACCCGATTGCTACGGTAAAGTTTGAGCATAATGGTGAAAAGAAGATTATGCTTAATTACGCCAAACTGCGTATAGTAGAAGATTAGTCGTAAAAAAAATCATTTTCGAAAAACGAAAATCCCTCGTAGCTTAACATAATCCGGCAAACTTTCCATTGATTTCTTAGTAAATTTGTATTCTCAATTTTTTTATTATGATTAAAACAGGTAACCCGGTAATAAGTATTTATACAGAAATGACCCCTAACCCGGAAACAATGAAGTTTGTTGCCAATAAACTCTTGTATCCCGGTAAGAGTATAGATTTCCAGGATGAAAGTACCGCGACTGTATCCCCGCTGGCAATGCAATTATTTACATTTCCTTTTATAAAATCAATTTTTATCGCAAGTAATTTTGTAACACTTACAAAAACTGCTGATACAGAAGACTGGCAGGATGTAATTCCTTCTATAAAACAGTTTTTGAAAGAATATATGGAAGAAGGGAAATCTATAATAAATGAAGATGAATTGGCTGTCAGGAAAACGGAAAGCTCTAATACAGTAAGTGCTGACGACGATGATGTGGTAAAACGTATAAAAGAGCTTCTTGAAAATTACGTAAAGCCGGCTGTCGAGATGGATGGTGGTGCAATACAATTCAGGAGCTACGAAGACGGAAAAGTAAATCTTATGATGCAGGGAAGTTGTAGTGGTTGCCCTTCTTCGATGATTACGCTAAAAGCTGGAATAGAAGGCATGATGAAGCGCATGATTCCTGAAGTGAGGGAAGTGGTTGCAGAATCTGAATAATGGTTCCAGTTCAACAAAAAAAAGTTTTAAGCATTTCGAAAGAGATGCTTTTTTAGTTTGAACTACTAAGAATGTTTATTGTATTTTCTAACTTATTTTTGAGGCTGAACTTTTACCTTGAGCATTTCAGAAATTTACCAACAGTTTATTGGAGATATACAGCAGACGACGCTTCTCGAATACATAGCTGTATTTTTTGGAATTGCCAGCGTATGGTATTCCCGCCTGGAAAATATACTTGTTTATCCTGTAGGCCTGGTCAATACAATAATCTATGTGTATATAAGTGTGAAAGGAAGCCTGTTTGGCGAGGCATCTGTAAACTTTTATTATACGGCAATGAGCATCTACGGCTGGATATTGTGGGCGAAAAAAAATGTACAAAAAGAGCATATAGTGCTAATCACCTGGTCTGATAAAAAGGAGTGGATACAGGAAATAGCTTTCTTTGCTGTCTTCTACATTGTCATCTTTTTTTCGCTTACTTATCTAAAAAAGGATTTTGCGCCGGGGGCTATCCCATGGGCTGATGCCCTTGCAAGTTCCACGGCATTCACTGCTATGTGGCTGATGGCCCGCAAAAAAGTAGAGAGTTGGTATTGGTGGATCGCAACAAACATTGCATCAATCCCCTTATACTTTGTAAAGCATTACGTATTCACCAGCATTTATTATATCATCCTTTTAGTAATGGCTTTTATGGGGCTAAGTGAATGGATAAAAAGAGCTAATAAACAGATTGTTGAAAAAGAACCATTACCAGAATGGAAGCAATAAAAAAGATTGTCGTTATTGGGCCAGAGTCCACAGGTAAAAGCACCCTTTGCAGGAAACTTGCGGAGTACTACAATACATTGTGGGTGCCGGAGTATGCCAGGGAATATTTATTAACTAACGGTAGAGATTACACGTATGAAAATCTCCTGGCTATCGCAAAAGGCCAGCTTGCATCAGAAGATGAATATTTGAAAAATTCAAAATTCAAAATTGAAAATTCAAAATTATTTATTGATACAGATATGTACGTGATGAAAGTATGGTGCGAATTTGTTTTTAATAAATGCCATAACTGGATTTTAAATCGCATTGCAGAAGGAAAATATGATGGTTACCTGCTTTGCAATACTGATATCGATTGGGTGAAAGACGCCCTGAGGGAGTATCCGGACACTGAAACAAGACACAAATTATACTATTACTATAAAGACCTTATGATAAACCAGGATGTGCCATGGGTAGACATAAGCGGAGATTATGCCACTAGGTTTGAGAAAGCCATTAATTTTATCGAAAATAAATGCATGGCAGGCCCATAAATTCCACCGGGAAATTATTTCAATAATTCCTGCACATCCGGGTCGGCTTGCAGGTTGTTCATTTGGCGCATTATCCATGGATATCGAAAAGCCACTCTTTTGGATATCGGCTGAATGGTATATAAAATCGGATTAGGTAAACATGATGCAATAAGTGCAGCCTCTTTGCGTGACAGATTTTTTGCGGGCTTATGAAAATAATGTTCTGCCGCTGCCTCTACGCCAAATAAACCTTTGCCAGTTTCAGCCACGTTTAGATACATTTCAAGTATTCTTTTTTTTCCCCAAAACGTTTCTATCATAAAAGTAAAATAAACTTCAAGGCCCTTTCTAAAATATCCGCCGTGCTGCCAGAGGAATACATTTTTTGCAACCTGCTGGCTGATTGTACTTGCGCCCCTTAGCGATTTGCTCGTCTTATTATGCTTCATCGCTTTTTGGATGCTCTTGAAATCGAAACCGTTGTGATCTGGAAATAACTGGTCCTCGCCGGCGAGAACGGCAAGCTTAATGCTGGAGTTTATCTCATCCATATTTACATAGCTGCGATGCAGGCCGTTGCCGCTCAGTAAGCTTCCTATTTGTGTAATTGTTATCGGGGGATTTATCCACCTGCATAGTATGATATACAAAATAGAAAACAGGAAAGCATAGAGAACGAACCTAAAGATTTTCCCTGCAATCCTCCCTGCAACAGTTCCTCTCTTTTCTGGCTTTTTTTTCTTCAAAGAGAAATAATTACTTATTTGACATGAATATATTCCAGGGAATATTTTTTTCCTAATATAAGACCTTTGCCCCCTGACTTCAATATAAGATAACCAATAGCTCCAAGAGTTGCGGCACCTCCGATCAGGTATGGGCTTGCATAATACCTTGTATTGGGCTTTGCAAAAATCCATGTACCCAGGCCTACGCCAGTCAAGAGTATTCCGCCTCCTAATAAAACGCCGCCAGAGCCGGACCAATTAAAATTCTTATTATACTGTTTATCGAATGCAGTTATTTTTTTATAATCTATTGCAAACCGGTAACTGGCTACAGTATCCAGGAAATATACACCGAGGTTTGATGGGATCTGCCTTATATCGTATTGTATCAGGAAAATTGAATCATGGTTAATTGAAGTAACCCTCCCATAGTAATAGCCCTCGGTTGTTGACACATTTATTTGACTACCAGGGAAAAAAGTTCTAACTGTTTTAAGATTTTTTTTCAGAATAAGAAGGTCGGATTGCGCTTTGCATGAAGCTATAGGAAGCAGGGTCAGAAAAAAATAAAAGATACATAAACGCATCATCAGAGGTTATGTTTTTTTACAAAGAATAAAACGCCTACCAGCAATATTGTTCCGAATGCAAGAAGAATAAATCCCGATACTTTATTAATAACGGTGATATTTCTTATTGTAAGTTTTGAACGAAGCTTGCCGGCAAGTGTAACCTTGCCAATATCGGCAGACATATTCAATAAAAGTGCCGTTGCAAAAATGATAATGCGTTCTCTTATTGTGTGTGTAACAGCAATGGCGGTAGCGGCTGTAAGCCAAAAAGCCATTACAGCGGGGTTTAGTGTGTTTAATAAAAATCCCTGCAAAGCGATTTTAGCATGATCGCTTGCCCGCAAGGGGGGAAGAGAAATATCTTCCGGATGAAGATGAACTTTTTTGAAGAATAAATAATATACACCCATGCCTATTAGAAAGAAGCTGCCTGCCATGCCAATAGGTTTTTTAAAATCAAGCAGCTGCGTTACCAGTTCTGAAAAAACATTGCTAAGCACCGTGAGCAGGAAATCGCTGATCCATACCCCAATAATAAAGCTGAAGCCACCCTCTTTTCCATTATTAATACTGTGCTTTATGATTGTAAATATAACCGGGCCAACAGAAATTACCAGCAACAAGCCCAATGCAAATCCTTTGAGTATTGCTTCAATAACATCTGCCATTTTTCAGGGAAATAATATAAGTGAATGAGGTGGTTTAAAGTTGCAATTTAAAAAAAGTTGGCATATAGGGTTAAATCAGACCCTGGCACCTTTCAAATACTTTTGCCAGTCTTCAAGCATTTGTCCTTTTAACACACGTGGAAATTTATGCTGGCCTCCTACTTTTCCTTTAGATTTCATGAAATTCATAAAAGTATCTTCACTCAATACATCAACAATAATTTCTTTCAACGCATGCTTTCGCTCTACCTCATAGTCATCGTTTAGCTCCTTCAGCTTTTCATCAATCATTATCTTCAAGGTCTCGGAGTTCACTTTGTCGTCAGTAGAAATAAACCAGTGATGGGCAAAAAAACTACCATAGGGAACTCCCGCCACGGTGAACTCCCCGATGGAAATGTTCAGCTCCTCGCTTACCATGTTTATAGCTTTGTTCATGTTGTCAACACTCAAATGTTCTCCTACGAGACTCAGGAAATGCTTTGTACGCCCCGTTATTATGATCTCACATTTTTCCAAATCCACAAATTGAATAGTATCGCCGATGAGGTAGCGCCAGGTGCCTGCATTTGTACTGATTAGCAAAGCATAGTTTTTATTTAATTCCACTTCATGAATCATCAACACTTCTGGATTTTCAACCATATTTCCCTCGCTGTCAAAGTTCTTATAATCAAAAGGCACAAATTCAAAAAAGATATTATTATTAATAGCCAACCGCATTCCTTTTGCATCCTGCCTGTTTTGGTAAGCCAGGAATCCCTCGCTTGCCAGGTAAGTTTCAATATAAGTTATTGGCTTACCCAACAGTTTCTTAAATCCCTTTTTGTAAGGCTCAAGCGCCACGCCTCCATGCACATAAAATGCAAGGTTGGGCCATATTTCATGAATATTCTGCAGGTCGTATCGTTCAATCACTTTTTCCATACATAACTGTACCCATGCAGGCACACCCACCAAAAATGCTATATCCCAGTCAGGAGCTCTTTCTACTATTTCATCCAACTTTTTTGTCCAGTCTCTTTGTTTTGCAATTTTTTTTCCGGGCTTATACATTCCCTGGAACCAAAAAGGGATATTCTTAGCTTGTATGCCGCTAAGGTCGCCCGCATAGTAGGTAGCGGTCTTCTGCAGATGTGTACTTCCGCCAAGCATAAGCCAGCCTTTGCCTACAGACGATTTAGGAACTTTAGTATATGATGCCAGGCTCAGCAATTGCCTTATACTTGTTATAGTGTTAGCCCTTATCAGTTCCTTAGTAATTGGGATATATTTACTGGATGACTCGCTGGTGCCACTGCTGAGAGCAAAAAACTTAATAACACCGGGCCAGCAGACATCAGGTTTGCCATCAAGCGCACGGTGCCACCAGTCTTTAAAAATTTTACTATAATTATAGGTAGGAACAAGTTGTTGAAAGGTTTTGCCCGGATGCCTGCTCATGAGAATTTTATCAAAAAGAAATTTTTGACCGAATTCAGTAAATCTCGATTTTCGAAGTAATCGCTTCAGAACTTTTAATTGTTGCCTTTTAGGGGAGCTTACCGGAATGCTTAGTAATCTTGAAAGAGAGTCAGGAAGTTTTAATTCAAATGGCATTCAATTAGAAAGTTGTTAACCAAACAAATTTAATGAATACTTAATGTAGAAGTATCATTAATTTATATATGGTTGCTGTGAAGAATGTTAATAATTGTTTTAATAGATTAAACTTCGTTTCAGCTTAGAGGTTAGCAGTGGTACAGATTTTTTGATATTATTATGCAATGCAATTTTAACTAAACGCGATTGCAATATAAAACTGATAAGAAAACGTATGGTAAACTCGTTTTGTTACCTTATAACTAAAATTAAATGATACTGACCAATTTTTTGATTTGTAATTTTAATATATTCTGCTGTTTAATGCAAGGATAGGTTATTATTATTTGTTTTAAGTTCTTTTATATATTGCATCATTCAATAAATTTACTTCGGTCAAAAATATTTGCATTAATTTTATCCAACGGAGGTTAGACTATATTATCTTAATTTACCGGTATTTTTTTCCCGGAACCCCCTTCTTCACAAAGAAAAATTTATAAATAGAAACCTTTCATGTACAACCACATTTGGAAAAAATATTTACCCATTATTAAAATTCTAATGAAAAAGTCGGCAACTGAAGACCAGGTGCTGGATCTAAACCGTGTAGATTTTGAGCGGGCAGGTACTGGTCGTAAAGCCGGGTATAAATTCAATATTGAATTTACTGATGGTAAAGTTGGCAATGTGATAAGTGGTTCTACACTTGCAATGCACCTTGCGTCTGTGGTACTTGAAGACGATGGAGCGAGGCAGATTCTACAGGATAATAATTATGAAGTAAGCCTGAATACTAAATTCCAACTATCTATAAAGAATGTTAGCCCTGCAGAAACCACCAAGGCAGAAGATGACGAAACAGATAATACTCTGCAGGAAGAAGAAGCTTAGTTTCTTTTTCGACAGTTTCGTCTATATTTTTTCAAAAGTTTTTTCACTATGAATAAAGTTGCGCTAATCACCGGCACTTCTACCGGTATAGGATTATATACCGCTATATTACTTGCAAAGAATAATTTTATAGTGTATGCTTCCATGCGGGATACGGGTAAAAAGGAATTATTGCAACACGAAGCCGTCAAAAATGATGTACCAGTAAATATTGTGCAACTGGATGTGCAGGTAGAAGAAAGCATACGGGAATGTGTAAAGAATGTTATTGAAAAAGAAGGCAGGCTGGATGTACTGGTGAATAACGCCGGGGCTGGATTTTTGCGCACCGCAGAGCAGGCAACCATGAAAGAAATAGAAGACGTAATGGATGTAAACTTTATGGGCGCCATCCGTTGCATAAAAGCTGTATTGCCACAGATGCGGACGCAAGGCAGCGGGCATATAATTAATATTTCTTCAGTTGGAGGCCTGGTTGGCCAGCCAATAAATGAAATATATTGCGCAGCAAAATTTGCCCTTGAAGGTTTCACTGAAAGTATTGCTACCTACATGCAGCCTTATTTTGGTATAAGTATTTCATTGGTTGAGCCGGGAGGCGTAACTACAGAATTTGGAAATAATGTAATGAAATATATTGAAGAGACTGGCGGTGTTAAGGAAGACGCTTATTCACCTTTGATGAATGATTATATGGAGTACCGAAAAACGTTTTCAGATCCGGAATTAAGAGCTAAAGTGTTTCAAACCCCACAGCAAGTGAGCGAAATAATTTTACAATGTATACAAGACGAAAAGCCTAAACTCAGGTACCTCACTTCTCCCTGGGCTGCTGAATTTACTCAACTTAAAACCGCGGCAGATAAAGATGGCCTTCAATTGCAGGCGGAAGTTCGCAAGCGCATCCTGCAGAAATAAGAACTGAAGCAATTTTTATCTGTTTAAAATATACATTGCACAACTAAAACTCTAAAAGATCATGAAACCAAGGTCAAAGAAATATTACCAAAGAAGGAAAGAGCAAAGTGGCCAGAAAAAAGGCTCAGTAACAGACGCCGGCTACAATGAAGAAAACCAAACCACAACACAGCAAGCACCTAAAAAAAATCCTGCTCCTTCAAAGTCACAGGACGATCCATCTGAGGATGCGCTTGCAACACAAGATGATACTGGCGCAGGAAATAACTCCGGCAAGCGCATAGATAAAAATTAAATGCTGCTTCGGCTTTTCCGCAAATTCCTTTCATTCTTATCACTATTTTATTTCCCTGCGCCAGGTAATTTCTGGCATGGTGATAGTTAGATTATTAAGAAAATTTTTTATGGAAAAAAGAATGTTGGGAGAACAAGGGCTAATTGCTTCCGTACTCGGTTTAGGCTGCATGGGCATGAGTGAATTTTACGGCGAAGAAAATGATGAGGAATCTATCAAAACAATTCATCGTGCTCATGAACTTGGAATTACTTTTTTTGACACGGCAGATATGTATGGCCCATTCAAAAATGAAATTCTTGTTGGTAAGGCAATAGAGGGTTTTAGAAAAGAGATTACGCTTGCAACAAAGTTTGGTATTGTGCGCAATCCTGATAACCCGACCATCAGAGGATTAAACGGCAGGCCTGAATATGTAAAGAGGGCTTGTGAGGCAAGCTTAAAAAGATTGAATGTAGAAGTAATAGACTTGTATTATCTCCATCGTAAAGACCCTGAGGTGGCCATTGAAGAAACGGTTGGCGCCATGGGCGAATTGGTGAAAGAAGGAAAGATAAGAGGAATAGGATTGAGTGAAGTAAATGTGGATACACTTCGCAAGGCTAATAAAGAATACACCCTCTCAGCATTACAAAGCGAATATAGTTTATGGAGCCGCGAGCCGGAAGATGAAATAATTCCTGCATGCAAAGAAATGGGAATTGCCTTTGTGCCTTACAGCCCGCTTGGGCGTGGTTTTTTAACCGGCCAGATAAAGAAGTTTGAAGATTTTGCGGAAGACGATTACCGCCGGCATTCGCCGCGCTTCCAGGGAGAAAATTTTGATAAGAACCTAAAGCTCGTAAAAAAGATTGAAGATATTGCGAAAGCTAAAGGGTGCACGCCTTCTCAATTAGCGCTGGCATGGGTATTGGCCCAGGGCAATTTTATCTTTCCTATTCCTGGAACAAAAAGAGTTAAGTATGTAGAAGAAAATGTCGAAGCAGCGAATATAGTATTATCGAAAAAAGAGCTCCAGCAATTGGAGGAAGTATTTACGAAAAATGCTGCAGCTGGACTTCGCTATCCCGAAGCGGCGATGAAGAGTGTTAATCAATAATACAGTATGATCTTTCACGAACCCCGCCAGATCAGCAGGGCACTTTACGATCCAAACAATTACTAACCCGCAATGCATTTCTAAATTTATTTGCATGCCTGAAGGGCCGTCAATAGTCATTCTTAAGGAAGCTGTACAAGAATTTAAGGGCAAGAAAATTATTGCCGTTGAAGGCAATAGCAAGCTTGATATCCAAAGAATGGCGGGGCAAAAGATTCTTGATTTTAAAAGTTGGGGAAAGCATTTCATTATTTGTTTCAAACACTTTAGTGTGCGCATTCATCTTATGCTCTTTGGAAGTTATCGTATTAATGAAGGAAAAGACGCCGCTCCGAGATTGCGATTTGTTTTTGAGAAAGGGGAATTAAATTTTTATGCCTGCTCAGTAAAATTTATTGAGGAAAATATTGATGACGTTTATGATTGGACATCGGATGTAATGAGCAACACCTGGGATGCTAAAGCTGCGAAAAATAAAATCAAAAAGATCCCCGAAGAGCTCGTATGTGATACATTATTAAATCAAAATATTTTTACCGGTGTCGGCAATATTATTAAGAATGAAGTATTGTTTCGCATCCAGCTTCATCCCGAAACAATGATGAAAAATATTCCTACAGCAAAATTAAATGAGCTGATAAAAGAAGCAAGAAATTATAGTTTTGATTTTCTTAAATGGAAAAAAGAATTTGTGCTACGAAAACACTGGTTGGCTCATACAAAAAAGATTTGCCCAAGAGATCGTGTTCCTTTTATAAAAAAATATTGTGGCAAAACAAAGAGAAGAACTTTCTATTGTGAGGTTTGCCAGGTGTCGTACTCTTAGTTCGACACATTTATCGCCCCCTCAGCAAAGGTGTTTCCCTGGTTAACATCTCCTGTTTCGTAGCCTTTCTTAAACCAATACATCCTTTGTGCTGAGGTGCCATGGGTAAAAGCATCTGGCGTTACAGTTCCCTGCGCTTCTCTTTGCAGGCGATCGTCTCCTATTGCATTTGCCGCATTAAGGGCTTCGTCAATGTCGCCAGGGTTAATTACATTTTTCATTTTTTGATCATAGTGCGCCCATACGCCTGCATAAAAATCTGCCTGCAATTCCAGCCTTACAGAGTACTTATTATATTCTCCTTCACTTACCTGCTGACGTATCTGATCCATTTTTTGGGTAGTGCCAAGCAGGTACTGCACATGATGACCTACTTCATGCGCAACTACATAAGCCATTGCAAAATCGCCTGACGCATTAAAGCGCTGCTTAAGTTCGCTTGCAAAGGAAAGGTCAATATACACATCGTGATCCACGGGGCAATAAAAAGGCCCGGATGCTGAAGAAGCGCCACCACAGCCAGATGTAGTCGCATCCCTGAATAGAACTAATGTTGGCTCACTATAATTTTTGCCCATATCGCCGAAGATTTTATTCCACACGTCCTCCGTATCTGCCAGCACTACTTTTACAAAAGCTGCTTCCTGATCATCGGCAGCTTTTTGCTCTGTTGTCATTTCCTGTTGCTGGCCTTGTGGAAGGGCTTGCTGTAGATCATTTACATCGCCACCGCCCAAAAGAAATTTCGCTAACAAAAAAATCACTCCGATCAAACCGCCACCTACTGCTACGTGGCCACCAGTGATGCCCCTTCTGTCATCAACATTAGAGCTTTCTCTTCTACCTGACCATTGCATATAATATGTTTTTAAGGTTAAAAGATGAATTATTCCCTGGAATAAAAAAATTCATTATCAAAAGCAGGACCAATTATAGGACCAACACTCCAGCGGCCGTGAAAACTATTTCATCCTTTGGTTCTGTTATCTTATCAATTTCTTCGTCTGTCTTGCCGGCATCCTTTGCATAGTGCTTCAGCATGGCAACAGAAGTAGTAGTTTTTTTGCCAACGCCATTTAGCACTACTTCTTTACCTTCAATATTTTTAGGAACAAAAAATTTGTAGTCTTTAAAACGGATCATAATATCGCTGCCGTCAGCCTGTGCAAGTTTCATCCAGCAGCCCTTTTCCTGGCATACGCTTACTACTTTTCCGGTAACCTTACCCGTAAATTGTTTTTCTGATTCAAGTTTTTCCTGGAGATCAGCCACACTTATGGCTTCTTGGTTATTTACTGAAGACCCATATACACTGCCTTTTACAGCAGGCGCTACCTGTGCAAAACTATGTGCTGTAAAACAAAGGCACACATACAAAAGAATTTTTTTCATCTGGCTAATTTTAGAAAACAAACATAATCAAATTACTTTTTTCTATTGGCCTAAATTTTCAATATCGACATTGTACTTATCTAAAACTTTCCTAAAATACTAAAGAAATTAGTGTTGATAACTTATAATATCTATCTTTACGCTTCTCATTACTTTACATCAATTTTAGCAACATTATAAATAATATTATGGCAACAACAGATAAGACTGCAGAGAAGGCAATTGAAAAAAATGCAGAGAAGTTAAAAGCGCTGAGACTCACCATGGACAAGATTGATAAGGACTATGGTAAAGGAAGCGTGATGATGATGAACGAGCGTTCGCAGGAGCCGCAGGCGGTAATTTCAACTGGTTCCATAGGCCTTGACGTTGCTTTAGGAATAGGAGGGGTGCCAAAAGGAAGGGTAGTAGAAATCTATGGCCCGGAATCTTCCGGTAAAACAACTTTGGCGATTCATATAATTGCTGAAGCGCAGAAGAAAGGTGGTATGTGTGCTATAATTGATGCCGAACATGCATTCGACAGCGCTTATGCAAGGCGGTTAGGAGTGGATGTTGACAATCTTTTGATAAGTCAGCCGGATTATGGTGAGCAGGGGTTGGAGATTGCCGACAGGTTAATACTTTCCGGAGCGTTGGATGTGGTGGTGATAGATTCTGTTGCTGCCCTTGTGCCTAAGAGTGAGCTGGAAGGTGAGATGGGCGATAGCAAAATGGGTATGCAGGCAAGGTTGATGAGCCAGGCGCTAAGAAAGCTAACCGCCACAATAAGCAAAACAAATTGCTGCTGCATTTTTATTAACCAGTTGAGAGATAAGATAGGTGTGATGTTTGGTAACCCCGAAACAACAACGGGTGGTAATGCACTGAAATTTTATGCATCTGTACGGCTTGACATTCGCCGCATGGCACAGATAAAAGATGGCGATGAATCAATAGGAAACAGGGTAAAAGTAAAAGTGGTAAAGAACAAAGTAGCGCCGCCTTTCCGCATTGCAGAGTTTGATATAATTTTCGGCAATGGTATTTCTAAAACCGGTGAAATAATAGATATGGGTGTAGAGATGGGTATCATTCAAAAAAGTGGTAGCTGGTTTAGCTATGATACCACAAAGCTTGGCCAGGGACGCGATGCAGTGAAACAATTGCTGGTAGATAACCCGGAACTTTCAGCTGAGCTGGAGGGGAAAATAAGAGCTAAGATTGCCGAATTGAATGCTGCATAATTTCACAACAATATTTTTAATAAAGCCATCTTTGAACCGGGATGGCTTTTTATTTTCCATTAAATCCGCATTTTTTAATAAGGCAAGTGCAATTATTTTTCATGTAAAAATCCTTGCTACAAAACATTTATTATGCTCAGAAAACTGCGAACAATTATTTATCATGTAAATGATCTGCAAAAAGCAAAAGAATGGTATACATTGGTTACCGGTGTAAATCCATATTTCGATGAAAGTTATTATGTGGGCTTTAATATTTATGGTTGCGAGCTTGGCCTTGATCCGGATGCGTCAGAGGTTATTAGCGGCACCCAATCTGTTGCTTATTGGTTGGTAGATAATATCGAAGAAAGTGTAAAAACCTTTGCAAAAGAAGGCGCAAAAATAATAAGCAGTATTCAGGTAGTAGGTGAAACCATAAAAGTTGCTACACTTGAAGATCCTTTTGGAAATGCCATCGGGCTTATCGAAGAAAATTAAAGTGTGTTATAAATGCCAGGTGGTAATAAGCACATGAGCATATTCTCCAATCTCATTCTTCTATTTTCACCCCTTTCCAAAACGCAACATGGTCTTTAATTTTTGCAGCCGCATCTTTGGGCTGCGGATAATACCAGGCGGCATCTTTATTTTCAGCATCGTTTGCTGCAAGTGTGTAATAAGAAGCTTCACCTTTCCACGGGCAGGTGGTATGTGTGGCAGAGCTTTTTAAAAATTCTTTTTTTACCGAGCTAATCGGGAAATAATGATTTCCTTCTACAACGACAGTATCGTTTGATTCAGCAATAATTTCATTGTTCCATTTTGCTTTCATAATGTGCTTTTATTTAAAACAAAAACTTCAGATATAAAGTTTAAAATTTATCACCTCACCTCCTGCATCATCACCAACTTTTTATAAAATCCATCGTTAGCCATTAGCGCATCATGTGTGCCTCGCTCTACAATCTTTCCTTTTTGTAAAACGATAATTTCATCTGCATGGCGAATAGTGCTTAGCCTGTGTGCAATTACTATGCTCGTTCTGTGGTGCATAAGATTATTAATTGCATCCTGCACCAGGCGCTCACTTTCCGTATCAAGGGAGGAGGTCGCTTCATCCAAAATGAGGATAGGAGGATTTTTAAGTACAGCTCTCGCAATGGTAACTCTTTGTTTTTCTCCGCCGCTTAATTTGTTTCCACGCTCACCAATATTTGTTTCATAGCCTTCTTCTTTATGTAAAATAAAATTATTTGCGTTGGCAATTTTTGCGGCTTCTGCTATTTCTTCTTCTTTTGCATTGTCTTTCCCCAGGGCAATATTATTAGCAATAGAATCATTAAACAGAATGGCCTCCTGTGTTACAATCCCCATTTGGCTTCGTAAAGATTCAAGTGAATATTCTTTTATATTTATTCCATCAATCAGTAATTCACCAGTGCCCACATCATGAAAGCGGGGAACAAGATCTGCCAAAGTACTTTTTCCTGCACCCGAAGAACCTACCAGCGCAACCGTTTTTCCCTTTTGTATTTTGAGATTTATATTTTCAAGAATAATTTTATCCTCGTAAGAAAAAGACACATTCCTGAATTCTATACAGTCTTCAAATGCTACCAACTTTTTCGGATTAGCAATTTCTTTGATCGAAACATCTTCTTTCATAAGGTTTTCTATTCGCTCTACACTAGCGGAACCTTTGCGGATGTTATAAGAAGCTGCGGACAAGGATTTCAATGGTTGTATTACCTGCGAGAAAATTACAATGTAGGCGAGAAAATCTCCAGGGTCAAGAAAGGTATTTTGCAAAACCAGCCGGCCTCCATACCAAAGAACACATACGACTGCAGTAATTCCCAGCACTTCACTCACCGGCGAAGCCATATCACGCCGGCGATTTGCGCGGTTCTTAATCTTTAATAACTCATCATTTTGAGTGGTAAATTTTTTATACTGTTTCTTCTCAGCATTAAAGCCTTTGATAATTCTTATGCCACCTAATGTTTCATCAATGGTGGAAAGAATGGTTCCCAATTTTTCCTGAACCCGTGTGCTTTGTTTCTTAAGCGATCTGCCTATTCGTCCAATAATAAAACCTGAAACCGGTAAAAAAAGCAACAGAAAAAGGGTAAGCTGCGGGCTCAATATTATCATGTAAACAAAAAACAGGATAATGGTAACAGGTTCCCTGAATACCGTTTCCAACACGTTAATGATAGAGCTTTCTACATCCTGCAAATCATTGGTAAGCCTGCTCATAATGTCTCCTTTCTTCTGGTCGTTAAAATAGCCAACCGGCAAGGCAAGTATTTTTTTAAACATACCTGTACGCATATCATTTATAATGAGGTTGCGTATAGGGGTTAAAAAATAAATGGACAGGTAAAGAAAAATATTTTTTAAAATGATGGCGCTTAGTACCAAAATGCATATAATGCCAAGGGCTTTCACTTCGCCGTTTGGAGTTTGTATCAATTGATAAAGCCAGGCCTTAAACCCGTTGATAGGATTTATTCTTGCGAAGAAACCGGTATTTTGAGAAACCGCTCCGAGAGTGTTTTGTTTTTTAAAAATGAGCAAAAGAAAGGGGCTTAAGAGGCCCAAAGAAATTACAGAAAATATGTTCGATAAAACATTGAAGCTGAAATATGCAAAAATTAATTTGGGATATTTTGAAACATAACGAAAAATAGCTCGTAAACTCTTCATCTAAGGGATTGAATAGGCGTATTCCAAATTGTCTCTTCTGTTCGCGGTGGAATGCCGGCTAAGGCTGACCGTGGTTTGTATCTTTACAAATTATATTGTGCCGCAACAATTTGAATGCACCTGATTGAATGCAATAATTTTAATAAAAGCAAAGTAACTAATTTTACCATTCCCGATCGGGACAATAATTTTAATAAGATGATAGAAGGCAAAAGGCAAAAGCAGGTGGCGGTTGAAATTTCCAAAGTGTTGAATGATATTTTTCTGCGCATGAATCTAAATATGCAGGAAGGAGGAATGGTTTCTATATCATCAGTACGGCTTACGCCGGATCTGTATGAGGCTCGCATATATCTCAGCATGTTCAAGGTAAAAGACCCCGAAGTTGTTCTTGAAAAATTTAAAGAAAGAAGCAGTGAAATACGTGGCGATCTTGGAAATACAATGCGCCACCAGTTAAGAAGTATTCCACAACTTACTTTTTACATTGATGATACGCTTGATTATGTATTTAAAATAGAAGAACTGCTGGAAAGTATTAAAAACCCCCAACCCCCTAAAGGGGGCAAAAAAGACAGTGATAAAGAAAACGATGTTTAATGCCAGGAATGAATGTTAACATCTAACAGGCAAACCAATAAACTCATTAACCAGTTAACTAATCAACCCATAAACCTTGTATCTAAAATTTGCATGGAGATATTTTCGGGCAAAAAAAAGCACCAATGCAATTAATATTATTTCATGGGTTACGGCCGGCGTAATTGCTTTTTCTACTATGTGCCAGGTACTGGTGCTGAGTGTATTCAATGGCTTTGAAGGATTAGTACAATCTCTCTATTCTAATTTTTATTCTGATGTAAAAGTGGTTGCGCCAAAGGGGAAAACAATTCATTTAACTACGGCACAACTTCAACAAATAAGCCGGCTTAAAGAGGTAAAGGGTACTTCGCTCGATGCAGAAGAAAAAGCTTTATTACAAAATGGCGAGCAGCAAACAGTGGTTTTATTAAAAGGCGTGGATGATAGTTATTCAAAAGTTTCAGGCGTACCCGAAAAAATGTTACATGGTGTTTTTAATGTGGGCACGGTTGATCAGCCAAAGCTTGTTTTAGGCTCCGGCATCGAGTATGCGTTGGGTGTGCAGTCAGACAGGGACCTTTTTCCCGTAACTGTTTTTTTACCGAAAAGATCTTCAGGCCCAAATATTAATCCTCTATCGTCTTTGAGTGAAGGGAATGCCAACACCGCAGGTAGCTTTGCTATTCAGCAGGATTTTGATAATAAATACGTAATCACCAACCTTGCATTTATTAAGCAGCAGATGAACTATGCGCCAGATGAATATACCGCCCTGGAAATCTCACTTATAAATCCTGACAATTCAAATCAGTTCACGGAAGAACTGCAAAAAATGCTTGGGAGTAATTACAAAGTGCTTACAAAGTACCAGCAAAATACCAGCCTGTACAATTCAATGCACCTGGAAAAATGGGTTATTTATGCAGTGCTTACGCTAATATTAATCATCGCCGCTTTCAATATGATTGGAGCTTTGACTATGCTTGTGCTGGAAAAAAGAAAAGATATCAGTGTACTGCAATCTCTTGGCGCTGATAAGATTCTTATTAAAAAAATATTCCTGAGTGAAGGGCTTTTGCTTGCGGTAACCGGTGCAGGCACAGGAATTATTCTTGCACTGATCATTTGTTTTTTACAGGTAAAATTTAAAATTATTAAGCTGGTAGGCAATTCATTCCTAATTGATTATTTCCCCGTAAAGCTTGTGCTGACGGACTTCTTATTAGTAACCGCCACAGCTTTGGTAATATCATTTTTCGCTTCCTGGTTTCCAGCCCAAAAAGCTTCAAAGCAAATTTTTGATTTAAAATCTTAGCAACCGGATCTGCGAATCAGGAACTTACATATCACGCTCCTGCGCCCTTAGCCATCGTTCAGGAATTTCGTTGTTACTTGCAAATAAATAATCGTTGTAACTACAGGCGATCATTTTTTTATTTGGCAATTGCATCCACCATCTTCCTGTTTTTTTACTTTGCAGGAAAATAGTATCCACTTCCGCAAACGCAGTATGAAACTCATTAAAGTTTTGCCTGTCCTTTAGTTCGGCTTCCTGCTTGCTCCTGCTTTTGCCATCAATATAATACCAAAGCATCTGTGCAATCTGCAGCGCAGTAAGGCCTTCTACGTCCTGCGAAGGCTTGTATCCATAGATGCCTACCGAAGAGAGCAAAGGACTCAGGCCGGCATAACGGAGAAGGTTACATGCTTCTTCTCCTGTGAAGCCATTAGGGCTGCAATTGTTTGCCGGCGCATCGCTGTGCTTAATTGCAGCGATATCAAAACTTAGCATGTCGGAGCTCCTGATCACCGGCTCCATTTCTTCAAGGTGTTCTTTGACTGTGCCGACACGATAACAATCGAAGCGAAGTTTATCCATTGTTTCCAGCATATGCGGGTGAACAAAATAACTTTGAAAACCGATATGGTTGTAATGCTTTACCATGTTTGGTTCGCTGGTAAGCATCTCTAATAAAAAATTTTCACTTCTTGCCGGTGATTCACTTATAAGATCTATGGTCGCATCTATAACTGTAGCGTCAATTATTTTATTTAGATCTTTATAAGCATAATATTGGCCCAGCGTATTATCATGTGAGCCGCCGAGGATGATTAAAGTTTTATTTAACTGTAGAACCTCTTTCAGTACAATTTTTATCGCTGCATAAGTATCAGCAATTGACGAGCCGCATTTAATATTTCCGATGTCTGCAATTGGAACGTCTTTATGCCAGTAATGCAATTTATACAACTGGCTGCGTACCGCATCCGCAGAGTTTTCTGTTGAAATAAATCCTTCACCGCGAAACTCATTTATACCTGCAATTACAACGTCAGCTTCAGCTAAATCCGGCAATTCTGTTTCGTAAATTTTTAAAAAGTTAGCAAGCTGGCTATCGTTATATGCAATGTCATTATTCAAAGCAGCAACATTCACGGGCGATAGATATTCATGCAGATCGTACATTCTTTTTTTGCAGCAAACCTAAAAGATTAATGGCATAAATAATTTTTTTTGTCACTGGTTATTGATGCGATAAAGAATTCGGCAATAGGTGCTATATTAATCGCACAAACATGGAATATACCGGCTTTCTTCATTCGGCTTTTTAAATAATTGTTCTGGCTTACTTTTGCCGAATGGAAAATCTGATGGAGTTGGTAAAAAATTCCAGGGAAGAAATAGAGAGCTTTTCTTCAACTGAAAATGATCATGCTGAGGCGTTTCGCATAAAATTTCTTGGTACTAAAGGAACCATTAAATCTTTAATGAGTGAGATGAGAAATGTATCTGCAGAGAACAAGCGTGAAATGGGGCAGGTACTTAATGAGCTTAAATTATTTGCGGAAAATAAATATGAGGAATTAAAAACCACGTCCACAAGAGAAGAAGTGAAAAATAGTGATTCACCGGACCTCACATTACCCGGCGATGAGTTACCCCTTGGCAGCAGGCACCCGATAAGCATTGTGAGAAACAGGATTATCTCTATTTTTCAGCGATTAGGTTTTGCTGTTGCGGAAGGCCCGGAGATTGAAGATGACTGGCACAATTTTACTGCGCTCAATTTGCCGGAAGACCATCCTGCGAGAGACATGCAGGATACATTTTATGTTTCACAAAACCCGGACTGGATGCTGCGTACACATACGAGTAGTGTACAGGTGAGGGAGATGGAAAAGGGAGTCTTGCCTATAAGAATTATTTGCCCGGGCCGTGTTTATAGAAATGAAACCATTAGCGCAAGAGCCCATTGTTTCTTTCACCAGGTAGAAGGCTTGTATATCGCAGAAGATGTGTCGTTTGCAGACTTGAAGCAAACACTTTATTTCTTTGTAAAAGAAATGTTCGGAAGTGACTTTAAAGTACGGTTTCGACCATCGTATTTTCCATTTACCGAGCCAAGCGCAGAGATGGATATTAGTTGCCTGATCTGTGGCGGTACAGGATGTAATGTTTGTAAATACACAGGCTGGGTTGAGATATTGGGATGCGGAATGGTTCACCCAAAAGTCCTTGAAAATTGTGGAATAGATACAAAAAAATATACCGGCTTTGCATTTGGAATGGGCATTGAAAGAATCACCATGCTTAAATACCAAATAAAGGATTTGAGGTTATTCAGTGAAAATGACTTGAGATTTTTGAAGCAGTTTACGGGTGCTGTGTAAATAAAAAGAGGAGCTAACTTATTTTATATAAAACATCATGACAATTACTATTTGCGTTTGCGGAGCAGGAACAATGGGTAGTGGCATTACACAAGTAATTGCTCAAAGTGGATTCAATGCAATTTTGTTTGACATAAACGAAAGCGTATTAGAAAAAGCAAAGAAAACTATTCAAAAAAATCTTGCTTATTTGGTTGATAAAGAAAAAATATCCGTTAGAGAAAGCACTGGAATTTTTAACAGCATTCAGTTTATAACAGATATAAAAAATTGTTTTGGTCAAATAATAATTGAAGCAATTGTAGAAAAAGAAGAGGCAAAAATTTCTCTTTTTAACGAACTGGCGCAATACAATAATGAAGAAACGATATTCGCGACGAACACCTCTTCCCTTTCCGTTTCTGCAATACAAAAGAAAATAATCTTTCCGCAGCGGGTGGTTGGTATGCACTTTTTTAACCCGGCTTATATCATGAAATTGGTAGAAGTAGTAAAGGGCGATGAAACAGATAATGAAGTAGCTAACACTATTTATGACATTTGTAAAGACCTGGATAAGACGCCGGTGATGTGTAAAGATTCACCGGGTTTTATCGTAAACCGCGTTGCACGACACTATTACCTGGAATCATTGAAATTGGTTGAAGAAGGAGTTGCTTCGATTGAAGATGTGGATACCATTTTAGAAGCATCAGGTTTTAAAATGGGGCCTTTTAAATTAATGGATCTTATTGGTATTGATATTAACCTTGCGGTTTCTAAAAGCATGTATGATGCATATGACAAAACCATAAGATTTTTACCTTCTTCCCTGCAGGAAGAAAAAGTGAAAGCAGGTGAATTGGGTAAAAAAACAGGCAAAGGCTTTTACGATTATAAAAAATAACTCTGCGATGCATTTCATTTTTCTTTATTGAAAGTACTTTTACAAATAAACCATATAATATTTTTTGGAAAACAATTCAGATAATGCCGGCGATGACAAAAGGATACTCGTAACGGGCGCTGCCGGGCTTGTAGGCAGCGAACTCGTGAAACAGTTGCTGGGTAACGGCTACAATGTGACCGCTATTTATCATTCAACACCTTTAAATATTAGCCATCCTAACTTAAAAGCGGAGGCTTGTGATATTCTCGACCCAACATGCTTAGATAAAGTAATGCAAAATATTACGCATGTTTATCATTGCGCAGCGCTTGTTTCTTATGATAAAAAAGATCAGTATCAACTGCTAAAGATAAATGTTGAAGGCACGGCAAATGTCATTAATGCATGCATTGATGCCGGCGTAAAAAAAATCGTGCATGTAAGCTCCGTCTCAGCGCTTGGAAGAATACGCACAGGAGAAATGATTACTGAGAAAATGAACTGGACAGAAGAAACCAGCAATAGTATCTATGGAAAATCGAAATATGTTGGCGAACTGGAAGTTTGGCGTGGTATAGGCGAAGGTCTGGAAGCAGTGATTGTAAATCCTTCTTTAATATTGGGGGGCAACAATTGGGAGAACGGATCTTCTTCGGTTTTTAAATCTGCTTATAACGAATTTAAATGGTACACGGAAGGCAGCGGCGGATTTATAGATGTAAGAGATGTTGCGCGAATAATGATATTGTTAATGAACAGCGAAATAACCAGTGAACGTTTTATTTTAAGTGCTGAAAATTTATCTTACAGGCAAGTGTTTACATCAATAGCAAAATGCTTTGGGAAAAAGCCGCCCTCAAAAAAAGTATCTTCTTTAATGGCGGGTATTGTGTGGAGATTGGAAGCGGCCAAAGAAATGTTAACCGGAAAAAAATCTTTACTCACAAAAGAAACAACACATACGGGTTTAACGAAAGCTTCTTTTGACAATAATAAAATTTTATCCGCGTTACCGGGGTTTAAGTTTATTCCAATTGCTGAAACAATCCGTCATACATGCGAAAATTTAAAAGAACAATATCAACTTAAATAAAATCACCTTTCTGAAAAACCGCTATGAAAAAAAATCCAGCAAATTATTTTCCACTAACCATTACTGTTAGCAATAGAAAAAAAATCATTTATACTATTATATTATCCCTGTTTATTATTTGTCTTCTTTCAGTTAAAACTTCAATTGGCCAGCAAACTTTCTATACCATAAAAGGCAAAGTGGTTGATAAAAATACGAAGGCTCCTTTGCAAGGTGCATCAGTGTTTGCGCAAAACACCACCTTCGGCGTTGCCACAGATGCGGAAGGAAATTTTTCTATTAAGCTTCCTAATGGCGGCTACTCGCTCGTAGTAACCTTTACTGGATATGAAACAGAATCTGTGCGTGTAAGTAATACATCAGGGGAAAATATTGACTTGTCAATCGAGATAGGTCCGAAGGAAAAATCGCTTGAAGAAGTGTCTATTGCGGTAAGCAATGAAGTAAAAGATGGCTGGGAAAAATACGGCGTGTTTTTTATCCAGAATTTTATTGGCCTAACGAAATCCTCCGGTCAAACAATTATCAGGAACCCGGAAGCGCTTCACTTTTATTTTAGCAAAAAAAGAAATCGTTTAAAAGTCTTATCCACCGAGCCTCTAACTGTGGAAAACTTTTCGTTAGGCTATACTTTGAAATTCGCAATAGATTCTTTCACTTATGAATATGGTACCAATACAAATTTATTTGTTGGCTATCCCCTCTTTGAAGAGATGCATGGTACACCCGATCAAAAAGAAACATGGGCTAAAAACCGTGCTGCTGCTTACAAGGGCTCCATTCTTCAATTTATGCGAAGCCTATATAACCGTACACTGGTTGAAGATGGATTTGAGTTGCAATTCATTGAAAAAATTGGAGATAAGGAAACAAGTATCCCTTTATCTAATCTGGATACTGACCTTAATTATGAGAAAGACGACAGCACTAACACGGTTGAGTTCAGGCCCACAAAAACTACCCTGGCGGTCATTTATAACAAAGTGAAGCCCGAGCAAGCTTACCTCGATTTTAACCAGGTAGCCAGTAAGAATTTGCAAGTGTCTATGCTACTCTTTACCCCGGAAGAGTCAATAAATATTGAGTCGAACGGCTATTATTTTGACCAGACGGATATTGTTACTAATGGTTACCTGGGCTTTAAAAAAATAGGCGATATGTTACCTTATGATTACATGCCTGAGTAATTGAAGTCTGAATGTTACCGCAGTACCGGCAAATTAAGCTGGTTAAAACTTTTGGATTTGTTTTTCGTATTACTTTCTTAATGCCTCCATTGATTTACTGTAATAATTTTCCGGATGCAAGGGCACAAAGATATTTTGTCGGCGTCGCCTGGTATCCTCTAAACCTCTGCGTGTATTTCATTTAGCAGGTATTACACAACGCAGTTTATCTTTTGTAACCTCAGCCCATGATTTACAGCCGGCAAGCCCCAGCGTAAGATCAATATCGGCAAGTAGATTTGCAACCACTTCTTTCACGCCTTGCTCACCTGCAAGCGCCAATCCATAAGCATAAGGGCGGGCAATAAGAACTGCTTTGGCTCCCAATGCCATCGCTTTAAAAACATCAGCTCCACGCCGGATGCCACTGTCAAATAAAATAGTAGTCTTCTTTCCGACTGCTTCGGCAATTTCAGAGAGTGTGTCCAATGCGCCAATAGCGCCGTCTAACTGGCGCCCTCCATGATTTGATACTATAATTCCATCTGCTCCATGATCAAGCGCTTTTTTTGCATCATTAGGGTGTTGAATTCCTTTAAGAATTACCGGGAGTTTGGTACAATCTCTTATTATTGCAAGATCATCCCAGGTTGAGGATGGATTGGAAAAGCAATTGGCAAAATGCATCATGGTTTGCAATTTATCTTTTGCAGGATCACCTGCCTGCGCCAGGAAAACGGGGTCAGTAAAATAATTAGCCAGCCCTTCATTATATAAAAAAGGTAAATAAGCATTTTGAATATCACGTTCTCTCCATGCAAACAATCTTGTATCAAGCGTTACTACAATTGCACTGTAGCCTGCTTGTTCCGCACGGCTTATAATGCTCCGGGTAAAATCGTTATTACGTCCCCAATAAAGTTGAAACCAGTGCGGATGATCTCCATGTACCGATGCAACTTCTTCAATTGTTTTTGAAGATACTGTACTAACTACCTGGGGTACCTGTAAACTTTTCGCAGCTCTTGCAACGGCAACTTCAGCCTCCGGGTGCGCTATTGACAAAACCCCCACCGGTCCAAGTAACAGCGGTGTGGGCAGCTTCATTCCAAACAATTCAATTGCGATACTGCGCTGCGATACATCACCCATCATACGCGGTATTATCTGCCAATGGTTGAAAGCCTCTTTGTTGTTCGCCGTCGTAATTTCAGAACCCGCACTTCCAGCTATATAGGCAAAGGCTTCAGGTTTCATTACTTCTTTTGCCCTGCACTCAAGTTCTTCAAAAGAAACGGGCAGTTGCGGTTTTAAGTTTTGAGTACCGGCAAAATAAATCTGTAGTTGATATTGCATACCGCCAGATAGTTGCGAAGGATTGACGTTATCCATACATTTTGAATTAGCAACTAAAATAATATTTTGGTTTGAGCTTTGGGAAAAATTTTTAGCCCATCCCCAACCCCTTCCCGAAGGAAAGGGAACTAAAAAGCCCCATCCCAACCCTTCCCCGAAGGGGAAGGAACTATCTTATTAACAGTACTTAAAAAAAGATGTGTTCAACAAAGGCTTTAAATTAGTCAATCAGTCTTGTTCCCCGCCTCGGGGGATAGGGGGCTCAAGTCACGCTTTGCAGCGTATAAAAAATGGCGTACGTTCGCAGAGAAATTATAAATAAGAAAATATGGAAATCAAAGATCTTAAAGACATGGCGGCCCAGATAAGAAGAGATTGCCTGCGTATGGTATATGAAGCTCAAAGCGGCCATCCCGGCGGCTCGCTTGGTTGCGCTGATTTTTTTGCAGCCTTATATTTTGAGATAATGGATCGTAAAGAAGGCTTTGATATGGATGGTAAGGATGAGGATATATTTTTTCTTTCAAACGGGCACATCTCTCCTGTATGGTACAGCACATTGGCAAGAGCAGGTTATTTTCCCTTGAAAGAACTAAGTACTTATCGTAAAATTGATTCGAGGGTTCAGGGACATCCTGCAACAGCTGAGCATTTACCAGGCATCCGTATCGCTTCCGGTTCACTTGGGCAGGGCATGAGTGTGGCGATAGGCGCGGCAAAAGCGAAGAAGCTAAATAAGGACGAGCACATTATTTATTCTTTACATGGCGATGGTGAACTAGACGAAGGACAAAACTGGGAGGCAATTATGTATGCCGCCATGAATAACGTTGATAACCTAATCTCAACGATAGACCGCAATCACCAGCAAATAGATGGTACCACGGAGGATGTGATGAAGCTGGGAAGTTTGAAAGAAAAATTCCTCGCGTTTCACTGGGAAGTACTTGAAAGCGATGGCAACGATATGGAAGATGTAGTTGCCGTTTTGCGAAAAGCTAAAACATTCGTTGGCAAAGGAAAACCAATAGTTATCATTATGCAAACCACAATGGGCAAAGGCGTTGACTTTATGGAAAACAATCACGAGTGGCATGGTTCAGCTCCGAATGCTGATCAGTATAAGAAAGCCATGGCTGAACTTTCCGAAACAACGTTGGGTGATTATTAGAGCTTACACAAAAAGAGTGCGATCCTTGAAAAGATGTTTCGTTGGAATGTAAATTTTAAAAAGTTAACATCATTCAGGCAAGGACAAAGGACAAACGTCGTAGTGTAAACATCGTACTTCGTACATGGCAAAACCTATCTTCCAAACATTTTATCCAGTTCATCTTTTTTAAATTCAAGAAAAACAGGCTTTCCATTAGGTGTTGTGTTGCAGGTTTCGCAATTGAATAAATCTTCCACGAGATTTTTTACTTCGCTATGAGAAAGATGCGTTCCGGCTTTAACCGATTGCTGCCAGGCCATGGAGCGCAATAATTTTTCTCTTTTATTAAAGGTAACATCCATGCTAAAGTGCTTGTATTGCTCCAGCATTTTCTCAAGGGTAAATTTTTCATTGCCTTCTGTTACATCAGCGGGTGAGCCTTGTATCACGAAAGTATTATTACCAAAAGGCTCTGCATGATATCCCAGCAAATAAAGGTCTTGCAAAAGGTCGTTGAATAAAACTGCATCAGCAGGTGTTAATTCCAGGGTTATGGGAAAAAGACTTCGCTGTATAGCAATGGGCTTGCCTTTCATGGCATTTACAAATCGTTCGTATAAAATTCTTTCGTGAGCATTTTGCTGGTGGATTGCAATAAAACCATTTTCATTTTGTGCAATGATGAATGCCTTATGCACTTGCACAAACTCATCCGACGAAGGTTTCTTATTTTTTTTGGGAAGATGAATTTCTTTTAGAAAAGAAGGAGACGGATCATCCTGTTTTTTTTCACCGACCGGTAAGAAGTTTGTTTGAGCCGGTTTGGAGTCATATTTTTTTTCAATAAAAGATGGTGCATCCCAATGCTCCAGGTCACTTTTACTTTCAATAAAATGCGCCTGGTGTTTTTGTGTAAAGGTTTTATACAATGACGACCCTGCGGCTGTTTGTTGTTTATCAGCAGTAAAAGGCTTGCTCACCGCATCGGTATGCTGAATAGAATTGTCCAATTCAAAATCCAGTGTAGGGGTGACGCTGTATTGAGCTAGAGCATGCTTCACCGCAGATTGTACAAAAGCATAGATGAGCTTTTCATCTTCAAACTTAATTTCCTGCTTGGTTGGATGCACGTTTATATCAAGCCTCGAAGGATCGAGGTCTATGAACAATGTGTACATAGGAAAACTATCTTTCGCAATCATATCACTGAATGCATTCATCACAGCATGATTGAGGTAAGGGCTTTTTATAAAACGATTGTTCACAAAAAAATATTGATCGCCTCTTGTCTTTTTTGCCGTCTCAGGTTTGCCTACAAATCCATAAATATTTAGGTAATCCGTTTCTTCCTTTACGCTTACCAACTTTGCATTATAATTATTGCCAAGTATCTGTATGATCCTTTGTTTTAAAGAACCTTTTTCCAAATGAAAAACTTCTTGGCCATTAGAGCTAAGTGAAAAAAATATTTCCGGGAAAGACATAGCAACACGAATGAATTCATCAACAATATGTCTCAGCTCCGATGCATTACTCTTTAAAAAATTCCTGCGTGCCGGCACATTAAAAAACAAATTCTTCATAGAGATATTTGTTCCTTCATTGGTTGCTACGGGCTCCTGTGATACCACAACGCTATTCTCAATTTCAATACAGGTGCCAACGGATTCTCCCGCTTTTTTTGTTTTCAATTCAACCTGGGAAACACCGGCAATACTCGCTAGTGCTTCTCCACGAAAGCCCATTGTCTTTATATGAAAAAGGTCGTCAATGTTTTTAATCTTTGAAGTGGCGTGGCGCTCAAAAGACATCCTGGCGTCGGTTTCACTCATCCCTTTTCCGTTATCAATCACTTGTATCAATGCCTTTCCAGCATCATTTACAAAAAGCTGTATCTCGGTAGCACCAGCATCTACAGCATTTTCCAATAGCTCTTTCACCGCGCTGGCAGGGCGTTGTATCACCTCACCGGCTGCAATCTGGTTAGCAATATTTTCGGGTAATAAAGTAATAATATCAGACACTATTTCTCCTTTGTATGGAAAGTAAAATTACTGATTATTGATTGGGTGGAAGGAATCAACTGGGTTCGTCAAAACTTTAGAATGAGCCAGGGGTTTTTAACATGCAATCTGAAAACTTCAGTCCCAAAGGTCTTCAAAGCTTACATGCGTTTCGCAGGTATCGAAAGTAAAATCAAAGGTGAAAGGATTCACAGCCACAGGCTCGTAGAGATTATTGACAAGTTCATAAATTTCTATCTTCTTAAATTGAATATCAAGAATGCAATAATACCTAACTCCCTGCACCCGGTACAATTCCATTTTTACATTCCTGTCTTTTGCCGCCGTAGAAGGAGATAAAATCTCAGCAACCAACGCCGGAGGAAAGTCTAAATATTTTTTTTCAATTTTTTTACAAACGATCAACACATCCGGTTGCACAATTGTGTCTTCCGCTATTTTCCAATCGAGGGGCGGATATACTTTACATTGCCTGAAATTTTTCAAAGCATGCTCAAACGCAATACATAAATTCAGACTTACTCTTTGATGATCAGGAACAGGCAAGGGACTCATAGCATAAGGCATTCCTTCAATTAATTCCCATCTGCCTTCCCACTGGCAGTAATCTTCGTACGTGTATGAAGGCCTGTATTTCTCAGCAATAGACATACTATAAAGTTAAAATTTTTTATTCAGCTTCTATATCTTCTTAATTTGTAACCTACCTTTAAAGCCTATGAAAAAAATATTTTTGCCAATTGTTTTTATTTTATTTTTTACAAGTTTAGTCGCTCAAAAAAGTGCATCTCCTGCTGCTCAACATTGGGCAGACAGTGTGTTTAATACTTTAAATGACGACCAAAGAATTGCCCAGCTAATGGTGTTGCGTGAAAGCAGCTATACGAAAGACGGCCCTGTTATTTATGACTCTCTAATTACAGATGCCATTACCAAATATGATATTGGCGGCATTGTGTTGTTCCAGGGAGGACCGGTACAGCAGGCTAATCTTGTCAATTATTTTCAAAGTATTGCTAAAACGCCGCTGATGGTTTGCATTGATGCAGAGTGGGGGTTAGGTATGCGGCAGGACAGTGTTACTCCATTGAATCATCAAATGATGTTGGGCGCTGTGCAGGATGAATCTATCATTTCTGCTTATGGCAAACTGGTGGGAGAGCAATGCAAGCGTGAAGGCATACAGGTAAATTTTGCGCCGGTAGTTGACATCAATAACAACCCGGACAACCCGGTAATTAATGATCGTTCTTTTGGAGAAGATAAATATAAAGTTGCCCGCTACGGTGTCGCCTACATGAAGGGAATGCAGGACGAAGGTGTGCTTGCCTGTGCAAAACATTTTCCCGGCCATGGTGATGTGTCGGTTGATTCTCACAAAGATCTGCCGGTAATTAATAAGAGCATGGCGCAACTGGATTCTTTGGAATTATACCCGTTCGAGCAAATGTTTGCTGCCGGTGTTGGCAGCGTGATGATTGCACATTTATATATACCTGCCATTGACAATACGGCAAATACTGCCACTTCTTTATCAAAGAAAAATGTGACAGGATTGTTGCGTGATCAGTTAAACTTCCAGGGCTTAACTTTTACTGATGCGCTGGGAATGCAGGGCGTCGCAAAGTTTTTCCCCGGTGGGCAAATTGCTGCGCAGTCTCTTATTGCCGGTAATGATATGCTTTGTCTTCCAGAAGATGTCGCTACTTCAATTGCAAAAATCAGGGAAGCAATTGACTCTAATAAAATAAGCTGGAATGACATTTATGCAAAATGTAAAAAAGTACTTTTATACAAATATGAATATGGCGTCGCAAATGTAAAACCAATCAATACCGATAACCTTACCAACGATCTTAATAAAGGCGTGGATGACATGAGGGAATTGATTGCTGAAAACGCAATAACAGTTTTGAGTAAAAAAGACGACCAATTTTTTCCACTCTCAAAACCAGCGGGTAAAGAAAAAGAAATTGCTTACGTAGGTATCGGGCTCGACAGTGCAAATGCTTTCGCTCAAAGATTGCAGGCTGATTATAATGCCGATGCATTTTATTTTAATTACAAAGAAGATGCTGCAAGAATTTTATCAACCGTTGAATTAATTAAGAATCGCTACAAATCAGTGGTAATAGGCGTTCACGACTATGCAAGGTATCCCGCAAATAATTTTGGAATAAGTACTTTTGCTCTTGATCTTATAAATCAAATTCAACAAAATAATTCCACCATCATTTTTGATTTTGGTAATCCGTATGCGCTTAAAAATTTCTGCAACGCAGCTAACCTTATTGCCTGCTACGAAGATGATTCTATAACACAACGCACGGCGGCAGATATGTTGGAAGGAAAATTATTTGCCAAAGGAAAGTTGCCGGTTACCGTTTGTGATAACTATAAATATGGCAGCGGCATTATTGCTAAAAATATTTTACCTGTGGCTGCGCCGGAAGAGGTTGGTCTTAACGCAGCTAAGCTGGAAATAATTGACAGCATTGCTGAGAACGGTATTGCCGAAGGCGCCTTCCCCGGCTGCGTGGTATTGGCTGCAAGAGATGGCAAGGTTGCTTTTGAAAAAGCGTATGGCACTTACAATTACAATGAACCCGATCCGGTAACTGTGAAATCAATTTTTGATATGGCTTCTGTTACCAAGATTTGCGCCACCTTAATTTCGGTGATGAAATTGTATGATGAAGGAAAAATTAAATTAGATAAAACCTTGGGAGATTACCTGCCATGGGTAAGGGGAACTAATAAAGCAAAGCTGCAGATCAGGAATATTCTTTTGCACCAGGCAGGATTGGTTGCCTATATTCCTTTTTATAAAGAAACGATTGATAAGGATACAAAGCAGCCAATGGCTTCACTTTATTCACACATCAAAAATGATTCCTTCAGCATAAGGGTTGCGCAAAATATGTACCTGCGAAATGATTGGGAGGATACTATTTACAGTCGCATTCTTAAAAGCAAAGTTGGTCCTGCCAATAAATATATTTACAGTGATAATGACTTTATTTTCCTCGGAAAAATCGTACAGCAAATTTCAGGCTTGACGCTGGATAAATATGCTGATAAGAATTTTTACCAGCCAATGGGGCTTACTTCAACAGGCTTTAAGCCGCGTGAAAAATTTGATACGAACAGGATTGCACCTACTGAAAATGATATGGAATTCAGGATGCAACATCTGCATGGAGATGTACACGACCCAGGCGCTGCTATGTTTGGTGGTGTTGCCGGGCACGCAGGATTATTTAGTGACGTGGAAGGCATAGCGTCCATTTTCCAGATGTATCTTAATGGTGGCACGTTCAATGGCAAACGCTACATCAAAGAAGAAACACTAAAACTGTTTACAGCCTACAACAGCCCTGTAAGCCGCCGTGGCATTGGTTTTGATAAGCCAGAGAAAGATAATGCCTCCAGTAAAGAACCTTATCCATCTGCATTGGTATCGCCGCTTGCTTTTGGGCACACCGGTTATACGGGCACGTGTGTTTGGGCAGACCCTAAAACAAATATTGTCTATGTATTTTTAAGCAACAGGGTGAATCCGGATGGAGGTACTAATTTAAAATTGCTGCACATGAATGTGAGAGGGAAAATACAGGATGCGATTTATGAGGCGATGATGGAGTGAAATATGGGAACTAATCTTTGTTACAGCTTTATGTATTTTTTCGCAGGATTTCTTTTGTTATGATATATTGAAGAAATAATAACCTTCACGTTTATCTCATCAACAAGATAAATTATATTAAAGGGGTACTTATCTAATTTTATTTCCCGAAATTCTTTGTAAGTTTTTCTATAGCGTGAGGGATTTAACCGAAGAATATTTATTTTTTTATTTATAGCGGCTTAAAAATTTTCTGCCGCCTGTATGCTTCTTTCTTTGTACCATGCCGCAGCAACTTCGTACTCTTTAAAAGCTCTTGCCTGGTAAACAATCAGGTAACTCATCTTTTGGTTTTACCATTGATGATTTTTTTAATTCTTTGGTTTACTACTTTTTCACTTACCAGCTTGCCACCATTCATATATTCTTCATAACGATTGTCTAATTCTTTTTTAAAATCATCACTATAAGCACTTGCGTTTTCATCCTCAACAAAAGTTTTTGCCACGGTTAATAAAGCTTTTTTTTGATTTACTGTTAGCTGTGGAAGATAATTATTTATTTGCTTTTCTATTGATGCAACTCCCATAATTTGAATTTTTACAAATCTACTTTTCTTTTGGCAAAAATTAATTCTTTACAGACAAAAGGGAGTTATTGATATTGCAATTATTAGATTGATGAAGGGAAAAATAGAGGATGCGATTTAAGAGGCGGTGTTGCAGTAATAGGTTGGTTATATTTGTCACATATTTTTATTGAAAAAACACGATTGCAAATTTTATAAATATTCAACCATGGAATATCCTTTTCAAATTAAATCATCAGATCAATACAACGAAGACTATAAAAAAAGTGTAGAAGATCCCGAAAATTTTTGGGGCGATGTTGCCGATAATTTTCAATGGCGTAAAAAATGGGATAAGGTGCTTGAATGGAATTTTAAGGAGCCAAAAGTTGAATGGTTCAAAGGTGGCAAGTTGAATATTACCGAAAACTGTATTGACCGCCATCTTGAAACAATGGGCGAAAAGCCGGCCATCATTTGGGAACCGAATAACCCCGATGAAAGAACAAGAGTTGTAACCTATTCAAGGTTGCATAAAAGAGTTTGCCAGGTGGCCCAGATGCTGTTGAATAATGGCGTAAAAAAAGGTGATCGTGTTTGCATCTACATGGGTATGGTGCCTGAGCTTGCCTATGCGGTGTTAGGTTGTGCAAGAATTGGCGCTATTCATAGCGTTATTTTCGGGGGATTTTCTGCGCAAAGTATTGCGGACCGTTTGGAAGATGCGAAAGCAGAATTCATTGTAACCTGCGATGGCGCTTATCGTGGCGGAAAAGATATTCCATTAAAAAGCATAATCGATGATGCACTAATCGGCAATAAAACTATAAAGAAAGTAATTGTTTACACAAGAACAAGAACTCCCGTTTCTATGATTAAAGGACGTGATGTATGGTGGGAAGATGAAATGGATCATGCACTATCGCAGATAGAAAAAAATAACGTGGTTACGATGCCCGCTGTTGAAATGGATGCGGAAGATCCACTCTTTATTTTATATACTTCCGGATCAACAGGCAAGCCAAAAGGTGTAGTACATACAATTGCCGGGTATATGATTTGGACGGCTTATACTTTTGTAAATGTATTTCAATATAAACCTGGTGATGTACATTTTTGCACCGCCGATATTGGCTGGATCACGGGCCACAGCTACATTGTATATGGACCCTTAGCCGCAGGCGCAACGAGCGTCATGTTTGAAGGCATTCCTACCTGGCCAGATGCGGGCCGTTTCTGGGACATTGTTGATAAATACAAAGTGAATATTTTGTACACCGCACCAACCGCCATCAGGAGTTTGATGAGTTATGGTTTGGATCCATTGAAAGGAAAAGATATGTCGTCATTAAAAGTATTGGGTACTGTTGGTGAGCCTATAAATGAAGAAGCATGGCATTGGTATGATGAGCATATTGGAAAAAAGAAATGCCCGATCGTGGATACATGGTGGCAAACAGAAACATCCGGTGTTTTAATTTCAAATATTGCCGGTGTAACTCCGGCGAAACCAAGTTGGGCAACATTGCCGATGCCCGGCGTACAACCGCTACTGGTAGATGATCGTGGCAAGGAAATAACCGAGCCTGATGAGAATGGTTTATTGAAAGGAAATCTCTGCATCAAAGCTCCGTGGCCCGGCATATTGCGTACTACCTGGGGTGATCATGAAAGATGCCGCACCAATTATTTTGCCACCTACGAAAATCTTTATTTCACTGGCGATGGCGCTTTGAAAGATAAAGACGGAAACTACAGGATCACCGGCCGCGTGGATGATGTGTTGAATGTAAGTGGACATCGCATTGGAACGGCAGAAGTGGAGAATGCAATTAACATGCATACAAATGTGATAGAAAGTGCGGTGGTTGGCTATCCGCACAATATTAAGGGACAAGGCATTTATGCCTTTGTTATCACAGAAAAACACACGCATGAAGAAGAGCGTGCTAAGAATGATATACTTGAAACTGTTTCAAGAATTATTGGGCCTATTGCCAAGCCTGATAAAATACAGTTTGTAACCGGTCTTCCTAAAACAAGAAGCGGAAAAATTATGCGTCGCATTCTCAGGAAGATTGCTGAGGGTGAAACAGAAAATCTTGGTGATACAACAACTTTACTTGATCCGGGAATTGTGGAAGAAATTAAATTGAATAAAGTGTAAAATTTTTGCATGAAAAAAATCACTACCGTCTTAATTCTTTGTTTCGTTTATTCTGTTTCTACAGCTCAACAAAAATATGAGCCGAACTGGCAATCGCTTGATCAACGGAAAATCCCTGCGTGGTTTCACCAGGACAAGTTTGGGATTTTCATTCATTGGGGCCTTTATGCAGTGCCGTCTTATGCGCCGGTGATTCCTAACAGCGGCTACAGTTATGCTGAATGGTATTGGTACCGGTTAAAAGAGAAGCAAAAGGATTTCATTGCATTCCACGACAAAAATTATGGCAGCAATTTTTCTTATGCCCAGTTTGAGCCTATGTTTAAAGCTGAAATGTTTGATCCTTCACAATGGGCGGATGTATTTAAAAGATCTGGCGCTAAATATGTAGTGCTTACTTCAAAGCATCACGAAGGCTATTGCCTCTGGAATAGTGCCGAAGCAGACCGTGACTGGGGCCGGCCCTGGAATGCTGTAACGGGAACGCCTAACCGGGATTTACTTGGCGATCTTACCAATGCAGTTCGTGCAGAAGGGTTAAAGATGGGCTATTATTATTCTTTATACGAATGGTTTAATCCCCTATGGCAAACGGATAAAAAACGGTTTGTTTCAGACCACATGTTTCCGCAATTCAAGGACCTGGTAACAAAATATAAACCCGCTATCATTTTCTCTGACGGGGAATGGGAATTATCCGACACCGCCTGGCACAGCCCCGAATTGCTTGCATGGCTTTTTAATGAATCTCCTGTTGCAAAAGATGTGGTAGTAGATGATCGCTGGGGAGGCAATACCCGCGGCAAGCATACTGCTACTTACACTACCTCAGAGTATGGCAGTGGTATGGATCCGAATGTGGTATGGGAAGAAAGCCAGGGTATTGGCCATTCATACGGATATAACCGCAATGAAAAATTAGATGATTATAAATCCAGCCACGATCTTATCTTAATGCTTTGCGACATTGTATCGAGAGGGGGAAATTTGTTACTGGATATTGGGCCTACCGCCGATGGAAGAATCCCGGTGATCATGCAACAGCGCCTTATTGACATGGGAGATTGGCTAACAATAAATGGAGAGGCGATCTATGGAACCGAGGCGTGGAATACTTCAGCACAATGGAGCGATGGCATTCGTGTTTCTAAAAGTGATCAAAGTTTTATGGCCGATTACAGCGCTGCAAAAATGGTAAAGCCGCGAAAAGATACGGCGAATATTGAATGCTTCTTTACACAAAAAGACAAAAATATTTACTGTATTGTTCCCTCTTACCGTTCACAACTTTTATTAAAAAATATCAGCGCTGCTGCTGGTTCAAAAGCTGTTTTACTGGGCACCAATAAATCTTTACCCTGGAAGCAGCAGGGCAAAAATGCGTTCATAGATTTATCTACCATAGAGCCTAATGATATTTCGTCATCCGGGATATTTGTAATTAAATTAAGCAAAGCACTGAAATGAATAAACTGTTACCACCGATTATTCCTCCTAGATAAACCTTTACCTCTTAAAAAAAATTGTTGGATACTGCGCCTAAGCCAGATTGATTATGCATCCAAAAGACCTTTCTATAATTGAGTTTGATTACCTGCTTCCCGAAGAAAAAATTGCTGCTTATCCTTTGGAAAAAAGAGATGAATCCAAACTTCTTATTTATAAAAATGAAAAAATAAAAGAAGATGTTTATAAAAACATCGCTGACTATTTACCTGGAAATTCTTTCCTGGTTTTTAATAATACTAAAGTAATAAAAGCAAGATTGCTTTTTCAAAAATCTTCGGGCGCTGTTATAGAAATTTTTTGCCTGGAGCCTTACGAGGAAATAAATGATTATGCCGTTGTTCTTCAGAAAAAAGAAACCATAAAATGGAAGTGCATGATCGGTGGTGCAAGTAAATGGAAGGAAAAGTTTCTTGAGAAAGATATTGTTATTGATGATAAAGAAATAAAATTACAGGCTTCTCTTACAGAAAAATTAAGTGATGCCTATGTGGTGGAGCTAAGCTGGAATCCGGGCGAGTATTCCTTCGCAGAAATAATGGAACATGCCGGCGATACGCCGTTACCACCTTACATAAAAAGAAAATCTGAACAAAGCGATACTGCACGATACCAAACCATCTATTCAAAATATGAAGGCTCGGTGGCAGCACCCACGGCAGGTTTGCATTTTACGCCCGGCATATTTTCTTCCTTCAAAGAAAAAAATATTGAAACAGGATTCGTTACGCTTCATGTAGGTGCAGGAACCTTCAAGCCGGTGAAATCTGATACCATGCAGGATCATATAATGCATGCTGAATGGATTGATGTCTCCACTCATTTTATTGAGCAGTTGCTCGATAATCTCGACAACGAAATTATTTGCGTGGGCACTACTTCAGTGCGAACTATTGAAAGCCTTTACTGGATGGGGTTAAAGGCAAAGCTTGACTCGTCTATAACACTTGACAATCTTGGAATAAAACAATGGGAAGTATACGACGATGCGCTTGCGAAAAATATTTGTACGCCTACAGAATCCCTTACTTCTTTATTACAACTTCTAAAAGTGCAAAACATGAACAGGATTTTTATTCGAACTCAGATAATCATTGCACCGGGCTATCAATTCAAATTTACAAATGGGTTGATCACAAATTTTCATCAACCCAAATCAACCTTGTTGTTATTGGTGGCTGCTCTTGCAGGAAATAACTGGAAAAAGATTTACAACTATGCGCTTGATAATGATTTCAGATTTCTAAGCTATGGTGATGGGTGTTTAATATTTGATCGTAAAAAATAATAATTATCCTTATTCAACCATCTTGTCAGACTATTTTTTCACAACAGGATAACCCTTATCTATCCAATTCGTTTTAATATTCTCTGGTATATTGAGCAGGTAGTAATTAGTATAAGCCTGGTCCTTTAAATAAGCAATGGCAGGCCGCACATTAGGACATTTCGCAAAGGGGCAACATCCGCAATAAATAACGATGTGTGCATCTTTCGGTAACTTATTAACTGCCTGCTTAAATTTCTCCATATTTTCTGCATCTTTCGCCATGCCTATATCAACCGAATTAGGAATGACCGCACCGGGGCCAACAGAAAAGATCGTTGCATCATTCTGTTTTGTATAAATACTTTTCGCTAAAGCAGATGGTTCTACCAACTGATCCTTTGTCCAGTTTTCAGGATTTTGCGCAGAGGAATTATTGCACGAAATGAATAGCAAAGAGATACTGCAACAGAGAATAAAGGATAGCTTTTTCATAAATTATTTATTATGGTGAGGTGTTTTAAAATCTAAAATTAAGAGATTACATAAATCCGTAATCCAGCACACGCCGCAAATATTGTTTGTCCTGTATTATCCAGGTAACTTCATAGCTGCCCGTATTGTCTTTTGAAAAAAGATAAAGATAAATTCTATGGCCGTCTTTAGAGCGATAAATGCCGCTGGTAGAGCGCTGTACACCTTTATCATTGTAAGTGAAGTTTATATTGTAAAGGTCAGCATAAGCAGCAGCCGGAATGTTTACCGAGTCTCCATCAACCGTTAGTGTAATGCTGCTTATATACCTGAAAGGCATACTTCCATAACCGCCATAGTAGGCTTTCTTATCAATTTTTATAAGATATTTTTCATCATATTGAAGCTTGTGTTTTGCAGGATCAAAGGGCGCTGACTTAATGGTGGCTTTTATCCCGTCTCCTTCAAAAGTCATAAAGTCTCCGCCGAAAGAAGTAAAAGGAATCTTTTTGAATTTTTCTTTTCCGATGCTTTCTGAAATTCCATTTAAAGCGAATGACGCAAGGTCCGTGCGAATTTGGTCTTTGGGCAGCTTTGCAAAGGATTCATTTTTTCTTCTTGTATCTATGTAATCATCACCCTGCGCCATTGCCGCCACACTATATAAAATTGAGACAGATATAAAAAATTTCTTCATCAATACTTTTTTGTAAGATGCTTAAAAATAAAGGAATGAAGGTTAAGAAAAATAAAAAGTATGAAGCATAATATTTTATAGCGAAACTAATGACTGCGAAAAAAAGAATCAACCTTTTTATTGAATTCATCTTTATGTTCCACGAGTGTACCATGCCCTGAATTAGGAACAATCCATAGTAAGCTTTTTGGAATGTTTTGCGCTATCAATCTTGTATGTGTTTCACTTATCACATCATGATCGCCAGCCATTATTAAGGCGGGGCATTGTATAGACTGAAGTTGTTGTAAAGTAATGTGAGGCTGTTGCCAGTCGAGCAAAAACAATTTCCAGTCATTTTTTTCTTTCGGCGTGGTAAAATGTTTGTCTTTTAAAGAATCATATTGCGCTTTCGAATCCGCCCATGCTGCCGGGCTAAAAGCTGTGGAATCAGGGAATATATTAGCGCCTGTGGAAGCAAGCTTTATTACTTTATCAGGATGCCTGATGGCGAGAAGCAACGCATCTATACCGCCATCGCTCCAGCCAAGCACATAGGCAGAATCTATATGAAGCTCGTCAAGTAAGGCTGCTTCATCATCGGCCATCATTTCAAAACTTAGTGAATCTTTATCGTCCTTTGTTTTGCCTTGCGAACGGCTGTCAGCAACTATTACCTTATACTTTGAAGAGAAATATGGGATGTTACCTGAGAAGCTTTTTATGCTTCCACCGTTACCATGTATCATAAGTAGCGGTGCGCCTTCGCCATAAATTTCGCAGTACATTTTGACGCCACGGATATTGTAATATTTCCCTGCTTTTGTATTTTGCCCATAAGAGATTTTTTTGCTTTTGCAGGATTGCGCAAAAAAGCAAGCAACGATAAATGAAATATAAACAGCCATTTGTTTCATAAAGAAATATTGCAAGTGAAAATTATAAAGACCATTTTTTGACAAAGAAAACAAATTGCAATTTTTAAAAAATATTACTATAAGGAAGAGTTTACCTCGCATATTTATGTGCTAATGCCAGCAAGTCTTTGATTTCAAAAGGTTTTAATATAAAATCATCGGCGCCACATTCCAAAGAAATTTCTTCTGTATCCCTGTTTGCTGAAAACATTACGATAGGTATCTGGCTCGTTACAGGATCTTTTTTTATGTCAATGCAAATTGCTTTACCATCTATTCCAGACATCCATATATCAAGGAATATCATGTCCGGCTTTTTAACGCAAAGCGCTTTTACGTCTTTCCCGTCCATGGTAGTGATAACATTATAACCATCATCTTCAAGCAAAATTCGCATGACTTCAACTATTGCTTCGTCGTCATCCGCAACTAAAATTGTTTTCATATTATGTCTGTAATTGTTGTTTCGCTGATATTAATACCAGGATTGTCCTTATAATTGTAAGGCAATTCAAAACAGAAAGTGGATCCTGCTCCTTCTTTACTTTCTACCCAAATACGACCTCCCTGCCTTTTTATTATTTCGCTTGAAATATAAAGCCCGAGCCCAATGCCGGGGAAGGTGTGGCTGTCCGGTCCACTAACTCTATAAAAACGCTGAAAAATTTTATACCGGTCTTTTTCAGAAATTCCTAAACCCTGATCCTCTACACAAAGCGTCAACATGTTTTTGTGCAGTTTACTCACAACGTTTATGGTTTTGGATGCCGGGGAATATTTTATCGCGTTTGAAATGAGGTTTGCAAGTACCTGCCCAATGCGTTCCCGGTCTCCAAATACATTTGTGTTTTCGTCAAGCTTCATTATGATTTTATGTGTGGTGGTTGTGTGTTGTAACTCTTCTATCACCTCCGCGGCCAATTCGTTAAAGTCGTAAAAACTTTCCTGGAATTGTAAACTTCCTCCTTCAATTTTAGTTACGTCAAGAAGATCGCCTATAAGCCCTATCAGTTTATTAAGCTGCGCATCCATTTTTTCGACCATTGTGGCCGAAGCAATATTTCCCTCTTTTCTGAAACGATTGGATAAAATCTGGGCGTAAGCTTTTATACTCGTAACCGGCGTTTTTAACTCGTGTGTCGCCACGCCTATAAAATCATCTTTTTGTTTTTCCAGTAATATTTTTTCAGTAACGTTCCTGAAATTAGAAACCATCCCCTTTATGCCCGGATGATCCACCAGGTTGGTGATGGTGCTTTCTATCCATCCCCAGCTTCCATTTTTTAATAAATAACGATGCAAAATAGTTTGAGACCTGCCGGGGGTTTGTAACAAAAATGCGTATGTTTTTCCCAGCATTTCTCTGTCGTCTTTGTGTATGTTAGCCAAGGCATTCATTTTTTTGAATTCACCGGATGTATATCCTATCACTCTTTCAGTTGCGGGGCTCGCATATAACACATCGCCCTTTTCGTTAGTCACCATAATTGCATCGCTGCTATTTTCTAATAAAGCCTTAAACTTTTCGCCACTTCTTCTCACGTGCCGGTTAGCTCTGGTAACGGCGCCGCTCAACGAAATAACGAGGAGCGATTCAAGCATGTATGTTAGCACCTGTATAGAGTGCGTGTGATTTATATTAAAAGACTGAAAAGGAGTTAAAAAATAATAATTACATACAACGGCGGAAGCAAACGTTACAAGCATGCCAGGGCCTATGCCACCGAACCCGGTTGATAAAATAACTACGGCAAAATATAAAAGAAACGGTGTTTCACGTCCAAGCAGAAGATCATAATGTAATTTGAGATACGTTACGCCTGCTAATAAAATGATAGGAAAAGAATATTTAATATACCACTTCCTGGTAAGCATGGCAGTATCACTCCACAAATAGCGATTAACCTTTTTCGCAAAAGACAGGTAATATTTTAATGCAGTTTTCAGCATCAGGATATGTGACGGGACATGTTTTTATTAGGATGAATCTTATATTTTATACTTAGGATAATCGCCTTACTTTAATAAGTTTTGAATAATTATTTATAAATGTATTCTACAAACAAATTATGTACTATTTACTTTTCAAAGGCTTTACCGGCTTATATTTTTTTAAATTTTTTCTTACAAATAGCATCATAAAAGGAATGACGTAAAAACTATACAACACATACCTAGCGTTTCCCGGAAAAATTAAAGAAACCGAAAAAACCACCACCACACCAATTGCCAATACCAAAGCAACGAATTTACTTTGCAATAAAATATAATTTTTTTCTATTTCAAAACCATCGACGGTTAATTTTGAATTCTTTTTAAAGAGATAAGAACACAGGATAAACTGTGAAATAAATACACAGGCAATGTTTATTATATAAACGAGAATCGGCAATAAAAAATGTGGCCGGATATGTTCTGTAAGGCCGGAAGCCGTGAAGGGAAAACAAACTATAAAAAAAAGCAAAATAAGATTACGGTATATTACGCCATTGTCGTAATTTTTTAGATATTTAAAAATTTTAAGATGGCGTGCCCACATAAGGCCGATGAAAAAGAAGCTTAAAATAAATCCTACAAACCTAATAATAACCGGCTTAAATAATTCTTGTATTTGCGATGTAGTTGCATCCTCTGGTACCTCAGGAAATTTAATTTCTATTATAAGAAGCGTGATAGCAATGGCAAATACAGCATCGCTGAAGAGAATCATTCTTTCTAATTCAAATTCTTTTTGTAGCTCCGATTGTGTTTCTGCCATTTAAAACATTTTGAATCTCAATTTAATTATTAATCGGGTAAGGTTTGTTAGAAGTCTAAAATAAAGATTCGGAGATTTTCAATTTGAAAATATTACTCCATAATAAGAAGTGCCTTATTCCTTATAAAAATTGTAGGAAGCTATTCGTTTTTATTTGTGAGAATCTTTAATACCGCATGATATTACTATTCGCTTGCGTCCTTATCATTATCTTTTCTAAACTTTTTAAAAAGATCAGCTTTAAACTGGATGTTTCCATCTCGGCCCGGGCGGCCTCTTATGTAAATACTTGCACCAGCCTTTTTATCAGTTCCTTCATTTTTAAGCTTATCATCTTCTTTACGTTTTCTTAAGTTTTTTAATGGCACCTGTATACTCATATCAGTATTGCCCTTCATGCTATAAAGTCCCTCTACAAACAGGGATAGTACGCTTGATTGTATTTCCATCCGGTTGATTTTTATTTCCTGGCCAGCAATTTCAAGTTTATCTTTTAGCTCTGCAAATTGTATATTTTCGAAATCCCGGTTTTTAAACAAGAAGTTTTGTAATTTTTTTACCGGTTCAAAATTATTGAGAGAGCCGTTTTTTAGTGAAAAATCAACTTCGCTCACAATGCTGTTGGGATAAGCTTTTCCATCGTTATCAATGCTGAGTGCTGCGGTCACTTTCGCTGTAAGTTTGCCCGATAAATTTTCCGCTTTAATGCCGTCCTGGCCAAAATTGTTGAATTCCGTAAACACCCTGCTAACGTCTACATTATCCAGGCTTGCATTTACATTGGCTTTATTATAATTATCACTTTGGGAAATCAAAGAACCGTTTAAAGTCATTTTGCCGCCAGCCTGCTCCATGCTTACATTATTGATCAGGTACCTGTCCTGCAACAAGGATACATTAGCCTGAACATTTGATGCCAACAGTTTCTTGTAAGTCATGCGGTCGGCCTTCAGGCTTACATTCAACCTTCCCCGTTCCAGTATATCATCAATCTTTTGCGCGATATCTCCGAGACTACTGTTATTCATCTTTTTGTAATTATTTTTTTTCCTTGATTTGAGCAAATAGGTAAAAGCACCCAAATTTAATGAGGGCGAATAAACGTTCCAGTCTATATTTACTTTGTCTGGCTCGGTATTCACTAATGAAAGCAAATTTTTGGCTGAACCTTCCATTACTATTTTATTTTTCAATACCACACATTGAAGATTTTCAACAAATACATCCGAGTTCCTGAAGGCAAGCCTGCCATTCACTTCGTTCAATGCGACATCTCTTGGGCTATAATATATAGTTCCATTTTTAAATTCAATTACACCATTAAGAAAGGACTTTGTGTTATTGTTTCTTTGGATAGGCCCTTTGTAGGTAAGGTTTATAGCTCCATCCCCCGACTGTAGCTGGATAGAATTACTGCCAATAACGTCGTTCAATTTTGTAAGAGGAAATGCCGAATGCAGGTCGCAAGTAAGCGTGGGCTGATAGAGATTCAATATCTCTATATTTGACGACGTAGCCGGCAGGCCGTGCCATTCACCTGAAAAATTGCTGATAACAATTTTGGAATTAGGATCCCGCCTTGGTAGGCCGGCAGTTACTTCGTCAGTATAAAAGCCATTCATTGAGGCTTTATCAAAATCGAAAAAAGGCGTTTTTAAATGTGCATCTTTTATAACCCAATATACATTTATAAAAGGGTCACCTCCATTCAGCGGGCCATTTATGAAAGCATCAGCATCTATGTTTTTATCAACATCTGCGATGGCAAATGCTTTCGAAATTTTTTCGGTAAGAAGGGTTTTGGTAAATGCATAAGAAATTTTTCGCGTGTGAACATTAAGGCGAAATTGGGGGTCCGGCCCTTTAAGATCAAACCATCCCGAAAGATTAAACGGATGCCCACTTAATTTTATGTCAATACTATCAAACGTTAGCTTGCTTAGTTTTTTATCATATTTCAAATCAAAATTTCCTTCAAACTTTTTTTCCTTTACGAAACTTCCTGCATCAAGATTAAATGCAAGGGTATGAACCAGCACGTCTGCTTTAGAGGAAAAAATAAAAGTGGAAGAATCTTTATCATCCATTTTCATATTTAAGTTATTGATAGCAAAGTCCTGTAATTTTTCTTTTTGCCGATCGTCAATGGTAAGGCGTACATCAACCAATTTCACTGATTTTAATTCATTCTTTTCCGGCGAACTTTTTTGGGCAGCAACTGAATCTTGTTTTGGATGGAATAAATATGTGTTCGTGTAGCCGGATGTATCTGTAAATAAATAAACAGCTCCATGCTCGATACGCACGCCGGTTACCGCCGATTGTTTTTTGATGAGCTTAATTATTCCTAATTGTGCAAATACTTCCTTCGCCTGGAAAAATACATGCTTGTGTTGCTGATAGAGGCTGTCTGTAATGCTCACGTCATGCAGCAGTACTGAAGCTTGCGGAAAGGTTCGAAGAAAGCTCAGTTCGACATCGCCAATGGTAACTTTGCCATTAAGCTTTTTACTAACCTCTTCGGTTACCTGCTTTATAATTGATTTCTTATTTGCTGAAATATATGCGAAAGCGATGAAGTATAATATCAGTAATACACCCAGGATTATTACCAGGATTTTAAGTGTTTTTTTCAGGAGCCTGTTCAAAGGAAAGTAATTAAGAATATGAATTTACATCATAAACTAATGGACATACTTTAATTGGCAAAATATTAGTTTAAAAATAAGAAAGTCTTAAAAGGTTAGGATTTTAGCGAGCTGCAAGGTTCTTTGTTTTAAAAGATTTATGTGTTAGAAAGGCAGCGGCAGTGTCCGAAAGCCGCTCATTTATTATTCCCTATTTTTGATTAAAAAATTAAATGGCTACAACGAAAATTACCGTAAATAACAATGGTTCGCTAAAAGTGGAGGGTGACTTTGAAATCGTGGATAGAAATGGAGATAATTATGGATTGCAGGGAAGAGAAATTGTTTCCTTTTGCCGTTGTGGCCGTTCTCAAAATAAGCCTTTTTGTGATGGTTCACATAAAGGGCATTTTGAACATGAAGCAATCGCTTTTGATTTACCGCCGAAGAAAGTTCTTTAATGCAGTAATGTAGAAAATTTTTCGGCGTGGCTCTTGATTGATGTTTTTTATTTGCGGCTTATTCCCATTTGAAAACTTTTATTGCGACAGCATATATTGCAATTCCCCAAAGTAATAAAATACCAATTTCGAGTTTCACATCCCAGAGGTTTTGGCCTTCAAACGCAACAGCCCGCAGTGCATTGTTTAGGTGTGTGAGCGGCATCGCCTTAGAAATTGGCTGTAGCCATTTCGGGAAAACTTCTATGGAAAAAAATGTTCCGCCTATTAAAAATTGAGGCAAAGTAATCAGGTTGGCGAATGGAGGAATAGTGCTATCATTTTTTGCCAGGCCGCTCACTATAAAACCAAAGCCCATAAACACTATAAGGCCAATGAAGCTCAAGAGAAGCATTTCCATAAAAGTTTCAAAGCCATGTATCAACGTAAAGCCAAAGAACAAATAGCCAACCAATATAATTACAATAGCGGTAAGCATTTGAAAGATTACACGGCTGAACATTTCTCCCAAAATAATAAATGTCCTGCTGATTGGCGTGGCAAAAAATCTTTTTAAAACCAATGTATTTCTCAGGTTAAAAAACATAAAGGCAACGCCAAATACACCTGAGGCTAATAGTGAAAAGCCAAGCTGACCCGGCAGTATAAAATCTATGGTTTTGTATTCGCGTATTTCTGCTATATCTTTTTTATAATCGAAATCGAAGTCGGCATATACCGGCCTCCCTTTATAGTAGTTTTCGCCTACATCGTTAATAATACTTTCCGCAAGAGACTTTAATTGCGGCCATTGATCATTGCTCGAGGTAGTGCTTTTTAAAGTAAAAATATATGGCGGATTAGCGTCGGTATTTTTTTGAATATTTATTACACCTGCTATTCGCCCCTTTTGCTGGTCAGCAATCAAAGACTTTTTATCAGCATATCTTTTTATTATTATCGACTTATTATTCTTGAATGCGTTGAATAATAAGTTGGAAGTATCTATGTTATCAGCCAAGGCTATTTTGTAAGTTCTTGCTCCGCCGCTATCGCCAATGAACCCAAAGACAAGTATGAAAATAAATGGAAATGCAAAACCAAAAACTACGGCAGAGGGGCTTCTGAAAATTGCTATAAGGCTGGCTTTGGAAATTGCAAACATTGCCCTGGCCTGGCTGTACGGCTTCATTTGAGACAGTTAATATTTTATCCAAAGAACATCCCTGGAGCAGGCAAAACTATTTCAGAAAAAATAAAACAAGAAAAATAGGAAAAGCATTGACAAAAGACGTATATTTGTGCGACAAAAGACGCGTATGAAAAAAAGAACAAATATCGGTTTCAAAAATGAATTGCAGAAAAATCAAAAGACTACTAAAGTCGAGGAACCTGAAACTGCGTACTATCCTTCAAAGCAAATGCGAATAACCAAAGACTTTACTTTTAACGAATTTAAAAAAGTTTCTGATAAAGTCGATCTCACCCAAAAAGAATGGTCGGATATTCTTCATATTTCTGAAAGAACTTTACAACGCTACGCTAAAGATAACAGCACTTTTAACTTCAGTGTAATAGACCGCATTTTATTAATAGATAAAGTTATAAAAAGGGGAACGGAACTATTTGGCAACGGCGAAGATTTTATCTCGTGGCTAAAAGATGATCCCAAAGGTATCGAGGGTGAGCTTGGCCTTTATTCCCTTGCAAGCTTTGATGGAATTACCAAAGTTTTAAACCAATTAGGTCGTATAGAACATGGAGTGTTAGCATGATTGCATACCGATTGGCTACTGCTCAATATGCCGATGATATTTCAGGCGAAGGCGCTGCAATTTATGGTGGCAGATGGAACCCTGTTGGAATGAAAGCGCTTTATACTTCACAAAATATTTCCCTTTGTATTTTAGAAATACTTGCCAGGACGAACGTCAAAATTAATCCCGTTGACTACCAACTTATCACCCTGGAGTTTCCGGATCATCCATTGAGTGAAATAAAAATTTCCCAGCTAAAATCGGGTTGGAAAAATCATGTTGAATATACTCAATGGATTGGTGAAGAGTTTTTAAAGGACAATAAATCGTTGATTATGCAGGTTCCCTCTGCCATCGTTGAAAGAGAAAATAATTTCATACTCAATTCTATTCACAAAGACTTTGCTAAAGCTAAGATTTTGGAAATCGAAACATTAAACCTTGATCAAAGACTAAGGCAAATTTAATTATGAATATAATCTATGTGCTTGTTGGTGGGAACATGGGCAACCGCCGCATTAACCTTGAAACGGCTTTATCCTGGTTGGAAAAAGAGATAGGGAATGTAAATGCCTCATCTTTAATTTATGAAACTGAAGCATGGGGAAACAATGATCAACCTGATTTTTACAACCAGGTTCATATTATTCATACAAGGCTTTCGGCAGAAGAAGCAATGAAATACATTTTAGATATAGAGGAAAAAATGGGCAGGGTAAGGACAATCAAAAATGCTGCGAGAATAATTGATATTGATATATTGTTTTTTAACGCAGCAATAATAAATGAACCGGGGCTTACGGTTCCCCATCCTGAAATTGCCAACAGGCGTTTTGTATTAGTTCCGCTGGATGAATTGTCTCCAGGCTTTGTTCATCCTATACTTCACAAAACCATTCATGAATTGTTGTCCACATGTAAAGATGAGCTCGAAGTGAAGCCGGTAAGTACTTCATAGCATTATCAACAAATCAGGAAAACGCTTGCAAATCATTTGAAGCATTTCATATATCTGTCCTTATTTTTGAAAGATCTTTTTGTAAAAATATATCGCTTAAGCTATGGGATATAGTTTGGTTTTTTACAAAAAAGACGTACAAAAGCATGAAGCATAATTTCATAACTATCGAAGGCAATATAGGCGCAGGTAAAACAACACTTGCCCATTTATTAAGTAAAAGGCTGAATGCAAGATTGATTTTAGAAGAATTTGCCGACAATCCATTTCTTCCAAAGTTTTATGAAAACCAGCAGCAGTATGCTTTTCCGCTTGAGCTATTTTTTATGGCTGAGAGGTATAAGCAGTTGAAAGATTTGTTGAGAACCAAGGATATGTTTCAAAATGTAACTGTCTCAGACTACCTCTTTACAAAATGCCTTTTGTTTGCCAAAGTGAATTTGCCTGCTGAAGAATTTTTGCTTTACCAGAAATTATTTGACATTATTAACCCCCAGCTTTTGCAGCCGGATATTTTGATCTACCTGCATGCGCCGGTGGCCAAACTGAAGGAAAATATAAAGAAGCGCAACCGGCCTTATGAGCAGGCGATAGCCTCAGAGTATTTGTTTTCACTACAGGAAACATATACGCAATACATAAAGCAGCACAATATAAAAACAATATTTATTGATGCGTCAACTGCAGATTTTTTAGGTAATGAAAAGCATTTAGATGCAGTATTGGAAGCTCTTAACAAAGATTATGATGACAGCCAGCAATATTTAACCCTGCCCTAAATAAACCCAATGACTCCAGGAAGGAATGACCCTTTTATTACGGTGCGAATACCTGAATATCGTAATCTTTTGCAGGGCAGATTTATTTTTATCATGGGTCTTAGAATGATGGCTACGCTGGTTGGCTGGTGGATATACCAGCTTACCAATGATCCTTTTGCTATTGGTTTGGTTGGCCTTTCAGAGGTGATTCCTGCTGTGTCACTTGCGCTTTATGCCGGACATGTAATTGATCAAAGTGAAAAAAGAAAGTTACTTCTTAAAGGGGTTGTATTTTATTTTATTGCCATAGGCTTATTGGTTTTTATATCCAGCCGTTTTACGGCGAGTCATTTGAGCAACCATTGGATAGCCATCTGTATTTACATTGTAATTTTTTGTACCGGCGTTATACGTTCTTTTACCGGTCCGGTGTTCGGCGCTATGATCGCCTACATCGTTCCACGAGATGACCTGCAAAATGCCACCACATGGAGCCAGGGCACGTGGCTTTCTGCTTCTGTAACGGGCCATGCTGCGGGAGGATTTTTAATAGCTGGCTGTGGAATAACAGGCACATTAATAGTTGTCTGCGGGTTTATATTGGCAGCCTTCTTTTTTTTATATAAAGTAAAGCCTAAGCCGGCTTCTAATGTTAAGGGGGCCATACGCACGTGGGAAAGTGTAAAGGAAGGATTGCAATTTGTTTTAAAAACGAAAGAATTATTAGGCGCATTTTCTCTTGATCTTTTCGCCGTTCTCTTCGGAGGTGCAGTGGCACTAATACCCATTTATGCAAGAGACATTTTAAAAGTGGGTCCGGAAGGTTTTGGCTTCCTAAACGGCGCGGCGGATCTCGGTTCTATTATAATTGTAATTATTCTTACGTTCTTTCCTATGAAAAAGCATCATGGCAAAAAGATGCTGATCGCTGTCGCTGGTTTCGGTATTTGCATTATTGTGTTTGGTATTTCTAAATTTTTCTTTCTATCATTTGTGGCACTTTTAATTTCCGGGATACTTGATGGGATAAGCGTGGTAGTTAGGGGCACCATCACCCAACTCAAAACGCCTGATAATATGCGGGGAAGAGTGATAAGTGTAAGTTCTATGTTTGTAAACTCCAGTAATGAATTAGGACAGTTTGAAAGTGGCGTGACGGCAAAACTTTTTGGAACAATCCCGTCTGTAGTAATCGGGGGAAGTATGACCCTGCTTGTTGTAATTGCCACATGGTTTAAAGCGCCAAGTTTAAGGAAAATGGAATATTAGGGAGCCCAACCCCAACCCCTTCCCGAAGGGAAGGGACAATATTTGGATGGATGCAACAAGAGGAGAAGGTTTTGTTCCCCCTTCGAGGGTTAGGGGGCTATCTCCACCAATTCAATATCAAAAACCAATTCTTTTCCTGCAAGCTCGTGATTGGCATCTAATATTACTGTTTCGGCTTTTACTTCTGTAACAACTACAGGGATAGGCTGGCCGGCTTCATTGCGCAACTGCAATTTCATTCCCGTCTCGAGTTTCATATCGGCGGGAATATTTGTTTTTGGAAATTCAATGATTGCTTCATTATTTTTCTCGCCATAAGCATCTGCGGGAGCAATTGTTATGGTCTTTTTTTCACCAATATTCATACCGGGTATTGCCTGGTCAAAGCCTGGAATCATTTGCCCGGCGCCTACTTTAAACTCAAGCGGGTTGCACCCTTCGCTTGAATCAAACTGGTCGCCTGAAGTTAATTTTCCTGTGTAATGCACTTTCACTAAATCACCTTTTTTTGCTGTCATAATTCTTTATTTTAAAACTTACTAAAAAATTGTGAGCCATACTTTCAGGCTCGAACTACTGTTCGAAAGGTAGCTAATTAATAAGTAATGAGAAAAGTGAAATTTTATTATTAGCTTTTACAGGTTTATGTTTATATGCATTAATATGCTCAGGAAGTTGTAGCGCAATGTCTGAAAAACTTTAATGAAATTTACCAGATGAAAAGAATAACTTTTATTATTTGCTGTATTGTTTGTATTGCATATACCTCGCTATCGCAGAACAAAATAATCCCCGGTGCAGAAAGAATGGATGTATATCTGCCATTATTGAAAGGAAAGAATGTGGCGGTTTTCGCCAATCAGACATCTATGGTTCAACATACGCATCTTGTAGATACTTTATTGAAAAGAGGTATAAAGGTTGTGAAAATATTTGGCCCGGAACATGGCTTCCGTGGCAATGTAAATGATGGTGAAAAAGTTGAAAACTTTGTTGACAAGGAAACAGGAATAGAAGTAATAAGTCTTTATGGAAAGCACAACAAAGCAAGTAAGGAAGACCTCGAAGGCGTAGATGTAATGCTGTTTGACATACAGGATGTCGGTACAAGATTTTACACATTTATTTCTTCGCTTCAATATTATATGGAAGCTGCTTTCGAAAATTCAAAACCAATGCTGCTTCTCGACCGTCCCAATCCAAACGGTTTTTATGTAGATGGCCCGGTACTTGATCCAAAATTTAAAAGCTTTGTGGGAATGCAACCTGTACCTATCGTGTATGGATTAACGTTAGGAGAGTATGCTTTTATGATTGCAGGAGAAAAATGGCTAAGTGAAGAAGCCAACAAAAAATATGCTTACTATCAACATGCAGAAAATTCTGCAGACACACCTTTTCATTTTCTTGTAATTAAATGCGTGAACTACGACCATAACAGCAAATACGTTTTACCCGTGAGGCCATCGCCGAACCTGCCTTCTATTCAATCTGTGTATTGGTACCCTTCTACCTGTTTTTTTGAAGGAACCGTGTTGAGTGAAGGCCGCGGTACTGATAAGCCATTCCAGCTTTTTGGACATCCTTCTCTCTCCAAAAATTTAATTTCTTTTACTCCACGGCCACGTGAGGGCGCTACTGATCCTAAGCTAAATGGACAGTTTTGTTATGGATGGGATATTTCAGGAACTCCATCGCAGGTATTAAAAAATGTTGATGATAAAATCCAGCTTAAATGGATTATACAGGCTTATAAACTATTTCCTGATAAGGAAAACTTTTTCTTAAAGTCGAGCCATTTCAATCGCCTCGCAGGAAACGATTTATTGATACAACAAATAAAAGATGGCATATCAGAAACGGAAATCAGAAAATCGTGGGAACCTGCTTTGAGTGACTACAAAAAAATCAGGAAGAAGTATTTGCTGTATAAAGATTTTGAATAAGTGCAAGCCAATGATAAAAAAGAGATTAGAAAATTTTTGTAAAAAACTCTTTTCAAAGTAACTAAATTGTATAGCTTTTTTTAAATGAACAAACTTCGTATCATTTTTATGGGAACGCCGGACTTCGCGGTTCCTTCTTTGAAAATACTTTTAGAAAACGGTTATGATATTATTGGCGTGATAACCGCTCCAGACAGGCCTGCGGGAAGAGGAATGAAAATATCAGAGAGCGATGTAAAGAAATTTGCTCAGAGTAAAAGTTTAAAAGTTTTGCAGCCTGAAAAATTAAAAAATCTGGCATTCATAGAAGAGCTAAAAGATCTTAATGCTGATCTGCAAATTGTTGTTGCTTTCCGTATGCTACCCGAAATAGTTTGGAGCATGCCACCCTTAGGAACTATCAATCTTCATGCATCTTTGTTACCACAATACCGCGGCGCCGCTCCTATCAATTGGGCGATAATCAACGGGGAGATACAAACAGGTGTAACAACATTCAAACTCAAACATGAAATAGATACCGGAGATATTTTATTACAGGAAAAAATTAGTATCGGCGATACAGAAACTGCCGGTGAATTGTACGATCGCATGAAAGAAACAGGAGCAGCCTTGTTATTGCAAACTGTGAATGAATTATCAGATGGAAAAGCAAAAGAAATAAGCCAGCAGCAGTTTCAAACTTTCCAGGAAAGCTCTTTACAATTGCATCATGCGCCAAAAATAACTGCTGAAACAGGAGAGATTGATTGGAATAAAAACGTAAGTGAAATTTATAATCTTATCCGCGGCTTGTCTCCCTATCATGCAGCATATACTTTTTTGAAAGCGAAAAAACTAAAAATATTTGCTACCGAAAAAGAGATCGCTAAGACTAAGGAAACGCCTGGCACAGTGATTTCGGATAACAAATCATTTCTAAAATTTGCATGCAAAGATGGTTACATTTTAGTAAAAGAGTTACAACTCGAAGGAAAGAAAAAAATATTTGTCGAAGATTTTCTTAGAGGTTGGAGAATGTAATTTTGTTACATCATTTTACAAAGCTCAAAGCACAATCGAACTTATTTTCACCGGTTCCTAATTCTTCAGCGGCAGAGTTACTAACGATCACGGATAGCCCCTCGTTTTGCTTTATCTCCGGAATTATATCAAGCACTTTTGCGAAGACGCTTTTACCGGTGGAGTTATCTGTAATCTTAATTATTGTTCCCGGAGCTGCATCATTATTAAAGCAATAATATTTTCCATCCTGCCAGCCACTTGTTGATTTAAAAACGCCTGCACTTCCTGTTTCGCTCATGGGAGATTTTTGATCTGCCTGGCTGTTGTATAGGTTTTTAAAATAACCGCCAGAGAAATTGATATTACTTTTTGTCTTTACCGTGGTAACCTTTTCGACAGGCTGCACCGGTTCAGATGGTGTATTATTTACAGTTTCCTCTTTTTGTACATCAGGGTTTTTAACCGGGGGCAACTTGTCAGGCGTAATAGCCGGCTTTATATTTTCTGCCTTTGGTTCTGCTTTAGTAACAAGAGCTGCGGTTGTATTTTTTGAAATACCCATCGAAGCCAACGGTGATTCGTTTTTATCTACCTTAAGATATCCCACGATTAAAGCCTGTCCCGCACTTATCTCATCGGATTGCAAATGATTCCATTTTTTAAGATCATCAAGAGGCACCTTGTTATAATTTACACTTACTCTATACAAGCCTTCTTTCGGCTCTACTGAGTGATACACAGGCACAAGAATTTCGCCTTGCTTTACCGAAGCAGTTTGGGAAAAATTATTTTCATTAAGCGGAATCTTAATGGTTTGGCCAATAGCAAGGCCGTTTTCAAATTGAAGTTTATTATACGCCGCAACATCTTTAGCCGGGATATTGTACATTCTGCTAATGCTATAAAAATTTTCTTTGGGTGCAACCGTATGCTCCACATAATGCGTGTTGCCGATGCCTTTTATTTCAATATTATTTTGCTGTGCAAAAGAAAAAGTTGAGATAAAAAAAACGTAAGAAAATATGAATGTCCGCTGTAGCATAAATGAAAATTTGTAAGGTATAGAATGGGATATATTCTGTCTTAAAATATTGTTCATAGGATTGACTGCAAATTTCATTAGATAAAATACAAAGATGAGATAAAAAATTTATTTAGAATTTCTTAAAGCTTCAATGAAAGTTAAAACTTGATATATGAACGATACATTTTTTTTCTTGATGCTTAAGGCGCAAAACATACACGTCGAAGTTATAAACGCTGTTGCCATTTGCCTGCCATTTCATTTTTCCAATGTTTAAAGTCGCCGGCAATAATATGTTGCCGGGCTTTGGTTACAATATCAAGATAAAATGCAAGATTATGTATGCTTGCTATTTGCAATCCTAAAATTTCCTTTGCTTTAATTAGATGCCGCAAGTATGCCTTACTATAATAATTGCTCACCTCACATTCGATACCATCGTCAATTGGCGAAAAATCTTTTTCCCATTTTTTGTTATCAATGTTTATCACGCCATTACTTGTAAACAGCATTGCGTTTCTCCCATTGCGTGTTGGCATCACACAATCAAACATATCAACCCCTAGGGAAATGCATTCGAGTATATTCCACGGCGTTCCTACGCCCATCAAATACCTTGGTTTATTTACGGGAAGATTGTCGCAGCACAGTTCACATATCTCATACATTTTTTCTGTGGGTTCCCCTACGCTTAAGCCACCAATAGCATTGCCTGTTGCATTCTTTGAAGAAATGTATTCGCATGAAGTCTTGCGAAGATCATGATGAATACCGCCTTGCACAATTGGAAATAGATTTTGCGTATAATCATATTTATCTTTTCTTTCGGTGAAGCGATTGAAACACCTGTCCAGCCAGCGATGCGTGAGCTCCATAGAAGTTTTTGCATAGTTATATTCACTGCCACCCGGAGGGCATTCATCAAATGCCATTATGATATCTCCACCAATTGTTCTCTGAATATCCATTACAATTTCAGGTGAAAACAGATGTTTACTTCCATCTATATGGCTCTGAAAAAGTGCCCCTTCTTCTGTTAACTTACGGGTACCACTAAGCGAAAATACCTGGTACCCGCCGCTATCGGTTAGTATAGGTTTATCCCAATGCATAAAACGATGCAAACCGCCTGCCGCTTCTAATACGTGCAGGCCTGGACGTAAATACAAATGATAAGTATTGCCTAAAATAATTTGTGCATGCACATCAGTATTTAACTGTTGTTGTGTAACCGCCTTCACGCTCCCTACAGTCCCGACAGGCATAAATATTGGCGTAAGAATTTCACCATGATCTGTAGTTATCTTCCCGGCTCTGGCCCTGGTTTCCACGTCTGTGGACTGAAGTTCAAATTGCAGTGAAGCCATAAGATATATTCTCCGTTAAGAAACAAAGGTGGCAAATATAACAGGAAGAAACTTTATAGATAAATGTAAATAAGCCTAAAAAATTACTGGTTTGTTGTAAGGAAAAGAAGTAAAACAAAATTACAGGAAGTCGCCTACTTTTGCGCCTTATGCACTGGACCGAACTAACTTATCACTGGCAGGAGTGGATTTTTATTTCATTTTGTCTCATAACAATCATCCAGCTTTTTTATTATTCTTTTTTCTTTTTACGACTTGCTTTATTTACTCAAAAAATAAAAAGTATTTCTCAAACCCATCCTGTTTCCGTGATAATTTGTGCAAAAGACGAAGCAGGAAATTTAGTAAAAAACTTACCAGGTTCTTTGGTTCAAAAGTATAGCACTACGCACGAAGTAATTGTGGTGAATGATAACTCGTTTGATGAGAGTAAATATATACTTGAAGAATACCAACGAAGTTTTAAGCAATTGCAACTAATAGAATTAAAACAGGAAGCAAGATTTATCCAGGGAAAAAAATTTCCTTTAAGTATTGGTATTAAAACAGCAAAGCATGAAATTGTTTTGCTTACAGATGCAGACTGCGTGCCTGCCAGCGAAGTGTGGATTGAGAAAATGCAGGAGGGATATTCCGGCGGGATTGAAATTGTTCTGGGGTACGGCGCTCTTCATAAAAAGAAAGGTTTCTTTAATAAGATGGTACGCTGGGAAACATTTCACACGGCGTTGCAATATCTCTCTTATGCCCGTGCCGGCGTGCCCTATATGGGTGTAGGCAGAAACCTAAGCTATAAAAAATCGGTTTTTTTCAGGCATAAAGGATTCTCTTCACACAACAATGTACCAGGCGGTGATGATGATCTTTTTATAAATAAATCTGCTACGAAGAATAACACAAATATCGTGATCGACAAAGACGCCTTCACTTTGTCGCAACCGCCGACATCCTGGAAGCAATGGAGAAAACAGAAAGCACGGCATTATACAACAAGTAAATATTATAAAGCACCGCATAAATTTTTACTTGGCTTATATGCTTTTTCTCAATTTTTTTTCTATCCACTATTTATTGCAACGCTTATTTTTTTTAGCTGGAAATTGGCATTGATTATTTTTGTAACCCGCGCCTTTTGGCAGGGATTTATATTATATAAAACAATGCAGAAGCTTGATGAGAAAGATCTGTTTCCGTGGTTTTTATTCTTTGATATATGGATGTTTTTCTATTATATTTTATTTGCGTCAGCATTGTATAAGAAGCCGGCAACCGAGTGGAAATAGGCCTCCTCTAAATCTCCTCCAGGGGAGGAGACTTTAAAACTCATTATGACTATGGACGTTCTAAATAAATATTTTGATGATTTTACTGAAGAGCAATCCCGGCAGTTCAGGTCTTTGCAACCACTCTATGCTGAATGGAATCAAAAGATAAATGTGATATCGCGCAAGGACCTGGATAATTTTTATGAACACCATGTGTTGCATTCTCTTGCGATCGCTACGCAATTTGATTTTCCTGCTGGATATGAAATTATGGACCTCGGCACAGGTGGAGGATTTCCTGGCATACCGTTAGCGATTTTTTTTCCGAAAGTGCATTTTCATTTGGTTGACAGCATCAATAAAAAATTAAAAGTCATTGAAGAAGTGATTATCGCAACGGGGTTAGAAAATGTAACGATTCAACACTCGCGAGCTGAAGATATACGTGATCAAAAATTTGATATTGTGCTGTCACGAGCAGTAGCGCCTCTGAAAGATCTATGGTTTTGGAGTAAACCTTTGTTGAAAAAGAAACCAATCAACGAGCCCAAAAAATTAAATGGCCTTATGTCTTTAAAGGGCGGCGATCTCGCGAAAGAAATTTCTGAAAGCGGCTGCAGGCCACGCATTTGGGAAATTGAAAAAATATTTGATGAGCCATTTTTTAAGGAGAAATTTATACTTTATATACCTTCCTGAATATGCTTGATCATCCAGTTATCTGTCTGCGGTGTGCTCCCAATTGGGAAAGGGTGGCGAAAGCCAGTATCTTCAAAACCAAATTTTTTATAAAACTGTATTGCTCTTTCATTGTGTTCCCACACGCCGAGCCACAATAATTCGTAACTTTTATCTGCAGCAAAATTCAAAGCAAATTTCATAAGCGCTGCACCTATTTTTTTTGAATGATATTCCTTTAGTACATAAATTCTTTTTAACTCAATACCTTTTTTATTTTTGATAATTTCTACGTCACTCTGCTCTTCCTTTATCCTGATATAGCCCGCAGCTAAATCATTAACAAAGGCAACAAAATAGAAATCATTAGGATCCTGCAACTCTGACTGAACCTGCTTTTCATTAAAGTATTCCTCAATAAAACCGTTCATATCTGCATCGGTGCAGGTTCCATTAAAAGTATCGAAAAATGTTACCTCACTTAATTGGGAGATTAAGGCAACATCGGAAATGATTGCTCTTCGGATATGCAAATTTTCTTCTACCAATTTAATTTGAGCGTATTGTTTTTTTGATCAACATCAGCCATTCTTTTTGTAGGATCAATTTCCACCAGTACAAGATCAGTAAGCGGGTGTTTAAATTCAACTACGTAGGTGGGATTGGTCCAATTCCATTCATCGTGGACGATTCTTGTTTCATTGCTTTCCGCAGGCTTATTGCCAAACATTAAATCCAGCGGGATATAGTGCAACTCTTTTGTGCTGTCTTTAAAAGTAAGCTGAAGATCAACAGGCATAGGCATTTGACCGATTCTTCTCAGTCTTATTTTTGATACACCATTCTCTTCCCACAAACTATCAATGCTGTAATCAATAGACTTAGTTGTATAAACCCAATATTCTTTATACCAGTCGAGTTGAATGCCGCTAACGTCTTGTGCTACCTTTACAAAGTCTGATGCATTAGGATGTTTAAATCTCCATAACTTATAATATTCAAGCATTATTTTATCTCTTACTGAATCACTAACTATATAGCCTAACTGCTCTAAAAACATGTCACCTTTTGAATAAGCGTTTATACTATAAGCAAGGTTTGTATTGTAATGATCTGAATGAGTGCTGAGCGGCTCTTCAAGTTTTTGTTTCATTAAAAAATAATAGCCATTGTAAGAGCCGGCATGATTTAATGGAAGTTGCTCCTCTCGTGCATTTGTTATGTTCATCACCTTGTTATAATAGGCGCTTACCTCGCCTTCGGCAAAAGTTGTAAAACCCTCATCCATCCAGGGATACAGGCTTTCATTAGTACCCATCATCATTTGGTACCAACTGTGCATCCACTCATGAAAAACAGTACCCAGGCTCGGGCTTTTTATTAAAGTAGCCATCGGGTATTCCATACCGCCATCTCCGCCTTGTATAAATGAATATTGCGGGTAGGGATATTTACCAAAACGCTTTTCCATGTAAGGCAAAACGGTTACCGCTGCATCTGCCACTCTTTCCCAGCTTTTTTGAAGTGAGTCAACTTTTTTATAAATAACATTCAGCGTTATTCCATCCTCTTTTCTCACAAGATGTTCGTAGTTGGGATCAGCGGCCCATACAAAATCATGCACGTTATTTCCAACAAAATGCCATGTTCTTTTTTCTGAAGAAATATTTTTTAAAGGTGTACCTGCCTTATCGTAACCCCAGCCAATTTCTGAAGCATTTTGCAATACGCCCGTGCCGGCAAGTTTGTAAGATTTATCAATAGTAATAGTCACATCATAATCTCCCCAAACACCATAAAACTCGCGTGCAACATAGGGTGTAGGGTGCCAGCCTTCATAATCATACTCGCACATTTTAGGATACCACTGGCTCATACTAAAGCGTATTCCTTCCTCATTATCGCGGCCGCTTCTTCGTACCTGCAGCGGCACCTGCGCTTCAAAATCAATCAAAAAATTTACCGTGCTTTTGGGTGAAATGGGTTTGTTAAGATCAACCTCTAAAATAGTTCCGTGGAGTTTTGTGGCTTGTTCAACACCATCAAGTTTTATGGATTTTATTTTCTGGTAACCGATCTCATCCGGCGTTAATTTTGAAATCCGATCTGTTACTCTTCCATCCCATTCTGGCCTTCCGTTGATTAATATTTTACCAAGCTCCTGGCTCCTTACATCCATTTCACTTCCCGGCTGAAAAGCATTCCAGTATAAATGGATAAATACGCGATCAAGCTGATCAGGAGAATTGTTAGTGTATGCTAATTTTTGTATCCCGGAAAAGCGGTTTGTTTTTACATCAACATCTACTTTCATATCGTACTTCACACGTTGTTGCCAGCGATCAGATTGGGCAGATAGAAAAGCGAGAAATGAAAAATTGAGAACGATGAGGAGAGAGATTTTTTTCATGCAACTAATATTAAATTAAGAGTCGCAAACTTCGCAAAATTGACGTTAGGAAAAAAACAAAGTTGGAAGAAGATTTTGGGAACGATTAACCTATTTCCCCCCTTCCACCACAATCACAATTTCACCTTTTACCGTTTTCTCATTGAAATAATCATGAACCTCCTGCAAGCTTCCCCGTTTATTTTCTTCAAAAATCTTGGTTAGTTCCCTACTTACACAACATTGCCTTTCCGCTCCAAAATATTCAATAAAATCCTTTAAAGTTTTTACCAGGCGCATTGGGCTTTCATAAAAAACCATCGTTCGTTGTTCTTCCGCCATCTTTTTTAAAAAAGTTTGCCGTCCTTTTTTAAGAGGTAAAAATCCTTCAAAGCAAAAGCTATTCATCGGCAAGCCGCTATTGACGAGCGCCGGTACAAAAGCAGTGGCTCCCGGAAGACATTCAACTTTAATGTCGTTTTTTATACATTCTCTTACCAACAAAAAGGCCGGATCGCTCACGCCGGGAGTGCCTGCATCTGTAAGCAAGGCCATCGTTTTACCTGCATTCAATTGATCAATAAGATGATTGTAGATTTTATGTTCATTGTGCTGGTGATAAGGCGTTGTCGGCTTTTCAATGTTATAATAACGGAGAAGCTTAGCCGATGTACGTGTATCTTCTGCTAATATTAAATCAACCGATTTCAACACTTCAATTGCCCGAAACGTTATGTCAGCAAGATTGCCTATAGGGGAAGGAACAAGGTAGAGCATAGCTTAATTTGATCTTCGAATTAGCTTGTTTAAAAAAACAATTACTTCATCAAATTTTGCTACACTGACTATACTGAATCTTTTTAAAACTCGTGACTGATCAATAGTGAAAAGCTTATGGCATTTAATTATTGATTGTTCGGGAAGCACTCCTACATCCAGATCATTATTTTGTAATTCAACAGAGTAATCATCTTTAAAAAGGTTGCTTGTGATAACAATAACCAGAATATCAGGATAATTCTTGTTGTAATTATTATTTGAAATAACTAATACGGGCCGTCTTTTTGAGGAAGACAAATCTGAATAAGGAAAAGGAACCAAAATAATTTCTCTCTGATTATACATTATCCCATGCACTATTTTGAGATGGCCAATTTTTTTGTATAGATGCATTAGTTAAGTCCGCGGTGTCATCACCAAGGTAAAGGCCATATTTTTCTTCATAAAGTAATTCAACAAGCCTGTTCACTTTTTTAAGAAGATCATTATTTTTCAGCAAAGCAAGTTCTTCCTTCATTGCTTCATATTCTGCAACAGGTATTTGAATAGTATCATCCATTATATCCAAATTTATGAAATTAAATAGCTACTAACTTATTTCTATAGTATATTCTTCCATCACAGGATTCGCCAATAATTTTTTTGCTGCTTCTTCTGCAATTCCTTTTGCTGTTTCTTCATCAGGCGCATCTATTTGCAATTGAATATGCTTGCCTATTCTTACATCACCTATGCTTTTTATACCAAGGTTAGAAAGACCGCCCATAACGGCTTTGCCTTGTGGATCTAATAATTCCTTTAAGGGCATTACTTTTATTTCTGCAACAAAATTCATTGAGTATTCATTTTTGAAGTTGATAATGATATCAGGATATAAAATAAAAAAACAACCGGCACTGCCAGCCATTGTAAAAAAATTGCTGTAAGAATCGCAACAGCCAATAATATAACTTTTGGAATATTATTCTTTAAAGTAAAATCTGAAAATTTCAGCGCCATCATGCGAATATTCGAAATCATCAGGTAGCTTAGTAATAGTATTAAGCCATATAAAAACCATTTACTGATAAGCAGGTTATTAATACCATTGAAAGTATTGAAATGCAAAATAAGCGGAAACGATGCTACCAGCAAACCAACAGCAGGAACAGGCACACCTCTGAACGAAAAGCTTTGTGTTTCGTCGAGATTAAATTTAGCAAGGCGCCAGGCAGCAGCACAACTTAATATGAATGCGGGCATCAGCCAAATGATAGAAACGTCCAATCCATTTTCTTCCCGGGCAAAGCTGAATCTTAGTAACTGGTAAATTATTACTCCGGGTGCAACGCCAAAACTTACTACATCGCTTAAAGAATCAAGTTGCGCTCCCAGTGCACTTGTGGCCTTTAAAAGACGGGCAACGAAGCCATCAAGAAAATCAACAACCGCAGCGATAATAATGCAGATGCCCGCCCAGCTAAGCTTTTCAGGTATATTAAAACTGCTGCTGAAATTATCATTTACATAAATAATAACCGCGTCCGTTTGCAAAGCAAAAACAACAGCCATGCATCCAAAAAATAAATTAAGGAGTGTAAATAAGTTTGGTATGAGACTACCCCTAACCCCTAAAGGGGGACCACTGACCGTAGCCTCTAAAGGGGAAGATGTGTCATTTAAATTATTAGAAGCGTTATCTGCTTTGTCAACCATATAAATAGAAGTTCAAAATCCTTTTAGAGTGTTGCCATGTTCCCCTTTAGGGGCTAGGGGTTTTTCATTCCTGCTTCAATTTCTTCAACGGTAATCGGAATATTTTGCATCAAATCCTTATTGCCGTTTCTCGTTATCCAAAAATTATTTTCTATGCGTACGCCCATTTGTTCTTCTTCTATATAAATACCGGGCTCAATGGTGAAAACCATACCTGCCTTTATAGGTTCGTTTTTGGTACCGAGGTCATGCACATCTATACCGAGATGATGAGATATACCGTGATATAAATATTTTCTATATGCCCTGTTATCCGGGTCTTCGTTTTTCACATCTGATTTTTTCAATAAGCCGATTTTTTGAAAAATCGCGGTCGCTTCATCGCCAATTTTTTCAGTATAATCAACAATGCTGATACCCGGCTTTAAGATACTTGCCGCATATTGGTGCAGATGAAGACAGGCATTATAAACAGTTTTTTGCCGCTTCGAGAATTTTCCGTTTACAGGAACAGTGCGGGAGAGATCGGCGGCATAGTTGCCATAGCTTGCACCAAAATCCATCAATATCATTTCGCCATCTTTACACTCATTGTTATTATTCACGTAATGCAGCGTTCTCGCCCTATCTCCACTCGCAATGATACTTCCGTAAGCGGGTCCTGTGGCTCGTTGGGAAAGAAAAGAATGCCAGATTTCTGCATCTATCTCGTACTCCATTACGCCAGGCTTAATAAACTGCAGCAACCGCCTGAAAGTATTATCAGTAATATCAATCGCCTTTTGCATCACTTCTATTTCAAGTAGTGTTTTAATTGCCCTGAGCTCCTTTAAAACTTTCGCACTTCTCCTGTAATTGTGCAGCGGATAACGCTCACGCATTTCGATTGCATAGCGATAGTCACGCACTCTTACGAGGTTTGCCTTGCGGTCGTTCTCGTTTGTGTTGAGATAAATAGTATCCGCGAGGTGAATCCATGTTTGCAATAATGCATCATGTACATCCAGCCAGATAATCGTTTCTATTCCGGAGATTTCCTTTCCTTCTGCGGCGGTAAGCCTGTGTCCATCCCATTTTTCTTTTAGCGCATTTGGCCTTACCAGCACCAGCACTTCACGGTATTTTACATCGGGATTATCTGGAAATAAAATAAGCATGGAATCTTCCTGCTCGATTCCGGTGAGCCAAAAAAGATCAGAGTTTTGTTTAAAAGGAAACAATGCATCGCCATTCATAGGCAATTCGTCATTGCTGTTAAACACAGCTATTGAATTTTTTTCCATCTTACCCGTAAACCTTTTCCTGTTCTGGATAAAAATCTCAGGATTGAGTGGCAAATATTTCATGGCCTAAATATTTAGTGCCCTGCAATATACATGATTAAAAGATTTTATGTTTTTTGAAAAAGCCTTCATTTCCATTAAAATCTTCAGAGTTCTGAAAATCGCTGAGGGTAAAAATATTTCGCCTGACTGCTTAATTCATGGCTCAAAAATGATTAAGAAAGGCACGGAAAAGCGCACATTTTAATACTTGACCAACTAACTCATGCTGCCATTTTTGACCTTATTATGCTTACCTTTGCGCCATTATAAATCTGATATTTTAAACAGCGATTTATTCCCTTAGTATGGCAACAGAAACAGCAGAAGTTATTCCCCAAAAAATGGATTCGTACGGAGCAGATAGTATCCAGGTGCTTGAAGGCCTTGAAGCAGTAAGAAAGCGGCCGGCAATGTATATCGGAGATGTAGGTAATAAAGGCCTCCACCACCTTGTATATGAAGTAGTTGATAATTCCATTGATGAGGCATTGGCTGGTTATTGTAGCAATATCATAGTAACAATAAATGAAGATAATTCCATCACCGTAGTTGACGATGGGCGTGGTATTCCTACCGGCATTATGAAGAAGGAAAATCGTAGCGCACTTGAAGTGGTAATGACGGTGTTGCATGCAGGTGGCAAGTTTGATAAAAACACTTATAAAGTTAGCGGCGGTCTTCACGGTGTGGGCGTGAGTTGTGTGAACGCACTCAGCACGAAATTTCACGTAACCGTAAACCGTGATGGAAAGGTATTTGAGCAGGAATATGCTAAAGGAATCCCTCAATATAAAGTACGCGAAATAGGGGACAGTAATACGAGTGGTACTGAGATACAGTTCTGGCCGGATACGTCAATTTTTATTGTATCAGTTTACAACCGGGAAATATTGGAAGGAAGATTAAGAGAGCTTTCTTTTCTTAATAAAAAAATTACTATTGTCCTGAATGACCTTCGGGAAAAGGATGATGATGGAAATACTTACACAAAAACATTTTATAGTGAAGGAGGTATAGTGGAGTTTGTGGAACTGATTGATAAAAATGGCAACCGCCAGCCATTGCTTCCCACCGTGATATATTGTGATGGGCACGACGAAGTAAATAATGTAGTAGTAGAAGTGGCGATGATTTACAACACAGGTTACCAGGAGCATTTGTTCAGTTATGTAAATAACATCAATACCATCGAAGGTGGTACTCATGTGTCCGGCTTCCGGCGCTCTATTACACGAGTTTTTAAAAGTTACGGAGAAAAGCAAGGGCTATTTGAAAAAGCAAAAGTTGAAATTGAAGGAGATGACTTCCGTGAAGGTCTCAGCGCTGTGATTTCAGTAAAGGTTCCGGAGCCCCAATTTGAAGGCCAAACCAAAACCAAGTTGGGAAATAATGAAGTGATGGGTATCGTAGATTCCACTCTTAGCCGCGTGTTGGTTGCCTATCTTGAAGAAAATCCAAAAGATGCAAAGACTATAATTCAAAAAGTAATTTTAGCAGCACAGGCAAGAGCGGCAGCTAAAAAAGCACGTGAAATGGTGCAGCGTAAGAGTGTGCTTACCGGTGGTGGATTACCCGGTAAATTGGCCGATTGCAGTGATAAAGATCCATTCAATTGCGAAATATTTTTGGTGGAAGGAGACTCGGCAGGTGGCACAGCCAAGCAAGGCCGTGACAGGAGCTACCAGGCAATACTCCCGTTGCGTGGTAAGATTTTGAATGTGGAAAAAGCCATGGAGCACCGCATTTATGATAATGAAGAGATAAGAAATATGTTCACAGCGCTTGGCGTAAAGATTGGGACATTAGAAGATCCGAAGGCATTGGACATAACAAAGCTTCGCTATCATAAGCTGATAATAATGACGGATGCCGATGTGGATGGCAGCCATATCGCTACGCTGATTCTCACTTTTGTTTTCCGCTATATGAAAGAATTAGTAGAGCAGGGATATGTATATATTGCGCAGCCACCTTTATATCTTTTAAAGAAAGGAAAAGAGCAGGCGTATGCCTGGAATGATGAAGAAAGAAAAATCTGGGTGGCACAAGTTGCCGGAGGAAAAGAAGAAAGTGTACATGTGCAGCGTTATAAAGGCCTTGGTGAAATGAACTCCGAACAACTTTGGGAAACTACAATGAATCCTGCAACACGTACTTTAAAGCAGGTAACTATAGAAAGCTCTGCAGAAGCTGATAGGGTGTTCAGTATGCTTATGGGTGACGAAGTACCACCGCGCCGTGAATTTATTGAGACGCACGCAAAATATGCACGCTTAGATGTATAACTTCACGCCGAAATTTACTCTTTAAAATTTTTGTATTCCATGAAGTTTTTTTGCAGGCGTGTATTACCCCTGGCTTTTATTTTGTTATCTGTTCGGGCTAATGCACAGGTAGATTATCCGGTGTTTAAAAAAAAGATTGACATAAATCCTCCAGATAGTCAAAAGCTTTCCCTGAACATTTATAACCTTAACTACATTTATAATACAGAGTATTTTACAAAGATTCCGCTGAGCGGAACATTATTTGGATACGAACTTATTCCTGAAATTCAATACCAGCCTACCTCAAGATTTGTTATTAAAGGAGGCGTCTATTTGCAAAAAGAATTTGGCAGAAAAGGCTACACCTCCTTGCTGCCAACCTTTTCAGTAAAGTACAAGGCAAAAAATTCCTCTTATATTCTTGGTACGCTGGAAGGCAATACCAATCACGGTTTCATTGAACCTATTTACGATTATAAGCTAATACTTAATGAGCGTCTGGAGAATGGCTTCCAGTTTTTCGTAAATACCAAACCTTACGAACATGATTTTTATATAAACTGGCGCAGGGCAATCCACCTTGGCGATCCTTATAAAGAGGAGTTTGATATTGGATATCTTCCAACGCTTAAATTAATAAATAATGAAAAATTTGAATTGAATGTCCCCATCCAGCTTTTGTATTCACACAAAGGCGGACAGATTGATTCAAATGCCACTCCTTTAACGTCACTTGTGAATGATGCGGCAGGCATTTCGTTTGGATATAATACCGGCGATCATTTTTTGCGTAAAGTACTTTTCGATAATTACTATGTAAACTATAAAGATATCTCCGGCAATAAGGTTCAGCCTTTCAATGAAGGCAATGCATGGCTTTCCCATCTTCTTTTCAAGTTTAAATATTTTGATCTTGATATGCGGTACTGGAACAGCAGTGGCTTTATAAATCCCCGCGGAAATTCATTATTCAGTTCTGTATCAGAAAAACATATTGGGTATACAGAAAAACACCGCGAACTCCTGCTGGCTAGCCTGATCTACGACAAGGAAATTTTCCGCAATGGAAACTTTAATTTCAAGTTCAGTCCCTACTATGATTTTGTGGAAAAGCAACTGGAATACTCCTATGAATTGTATTTCACTTACCGGTTGAATGTATTGCTCACAAAGATTAAAAATACAGTGGGAAAATAGCGGAATAGGTTTTGGCAAATAATATAGGCATAAACAACTATAAATTGCTAAATTTGAGAATCCCCGGTCAATTGACTATGGGTAATAACACAATTACTAAACTATAAACCCATTCAAAATGTCAAAAATGATAACAGCGTATTGCATGAAAACAAAGGAAAAAAATGTACCAATGCAGGATGCCGTAATAACTAAAACTTCACGCGGTGGTTATATGGCACAGGGCAATGACGGTAAAGGGAATAAAATGACAACCATGCTTAGCGAAGCGAATGCTGAGCAGGCAGTTAAAGACGGGGTTGCAAAAAAAGGCTGGTAATTTTAATAATGTATTTTTTTTAAAGCGATATGGTTTCCTATATCGCTTTTTATTTAAGTAAAGCTTATGTCCATTAACCCAGGCTTTCCACCATCCGGTTCAGGAAATCATACATTTCCTGCATGCCGGGAATGTCCTTCACTATCAAAATCCCATTTCTTCCTACCTGCTTAAGCTTCGCTTTGTTTGTTTTAGTCTGAATAAAATCAAGAATTTTTTCAAATGTTTTACTACTGAAAAATGCCGAATCAGGATTGGCTACAAAGAAGCATTTTAGAATATTATCTTTTAAAATCATCTTCTCAAAACCAAGCTGTACAGCAATCTTTCTACAACGTACTGTTGTGAAAAGATCCTCAACCTGTGGCGGCACCTCACCGAAACGATCTGTCATTTCTGTATGGAATTCCGCCAGGTCTTTATCGTTTTCGCAATTATCCAGGCGGGAATAAAGGCTTAATCTTTCAGTGATGCTTTCCACATAATCATCGGGAATTAATATTTCAAGGTCGGTATCTATCGTGCAATCTGAAACAAAATCATCCTGCTTTTGAATTTCCTCTTTGAATAACTCTTTAAAATCTTTCCGCTTCAATTCGCGAATAGCTTCATCCAGGATCTTCTGATACATTTCAAAGCCTATTTCCGCGATGAAACCGCTTTGCTCACCGCCAAGCATATTGCCTGCGCCACGTATATCAAGGTCACGCATCGCAATCTGGAAGCCGCTTCCAAGATCGCTGTATTGCTCCAATGTAGTCAGTCGTTTTCGGCTATCTGCCGGTAAAGTGCTCATTGGCGGAGCCAATAAATAACAAAATGCTTTCTTGTTGCTTCTGCCAACCCTGCCTCTTAATTGGTGTAAATCGCTTAATCCGAAATGATGCGCATTGTTTACAATGATGGTATTCACATTCGGAATATCAACCCCGCTTTCAATAATATTTGTACAGAGAAGTACATCATATTTATGATCCATAAAGTCAAGGATGGTTTCCTCGAGTTTGTCTCCTTCCATTTGCCCATGTGCGTAAGTAACGCTCAGATCAGGACAAAGTTCCTGTATCAGCACACGCATTTCAGCAAGGCCATGCACGCGGTTATGAATGAAGAAAACCTGTCCGCCTCTTTCGGTTTCATAATAGATCGCATCACGTATAAACTCCTGGTTGAAAACATGCACTTCCGTTTGTATGGGTTGCCTGTTTGGTGGAGGAGTATTTATAATGCTGAGGTCTCTTGCACCCATCAGGCTGAACTGTAAAGTTCTTGGGATAGGAGTAGCCGTTAGCGTAAGCGAATCTACCGTTGTTCTTATCAGTTTTAATTTTTCTTTTGCAGCTACGCCAAATTTTTGCTCCTCGTCAATGATCATTATTCCCAAGTCCTTGAACTTTACATCTTTGCCAAGTAAAGCGTGGGTGCCAATAATAATATCAATTTTTCCTTCCTGCAATTTTTGTAACGTTTCCTTTTTTTCTTTTGCAGATTTAAAACGATTGATGTAATCAACCGTAACGGGAAAATCTGCCAGCCGGTCGCTGAAAGTTTTATAGTGCTGGTAGGCTAAGATAGTTGTAGGAACCAGCACTGCAGCCTGTTTACCGTCGAGACATGTTTTAAACGCAGCTCTTATCGCCACTTCTGTTTTACCAAAACCCACATCGCCACACACGAGCCTGTCCATAGGCGATTCTTTTTCCATATCCCTTTTCACATCATCCACTGCTTTGCTTTGGTCAGGGGTATCTTCATAGATAAAAGAAGACTCAAGCTCCGTTTGCATATAATTGTCAGGAGCGTGGGCAAAGCCTTTCTGACTTTTGCGTTGGGCATATAATTTTATAAGATCGGTGGCAATATCTTTTACCTGCTTCTTTGTTTTTTCTTTCAGCTTATTCCATACATCGCTTCCTAGTTTATTCATTTTGGGAACCGTACCTTCTTTACCACTGTACTTACTTATTTTATGCAGTGATGAAATGTTAACATACAACAAGTCCTTGTCTTTATAAACTATTCTTACAGCCTCCTGCAATCGTCCATTGGCTTCTATTTTTTCCAGCCCGCTGAATACGCCAACGCCGTGATCAATATGTGTAACATAATCACCGGGCTGCAGCTCACGAAGTGTTTTTAAAGTGAGCGCTTTATTCTTGCTGAAAGCCTGCCGTACTTTGTATTTGTGATAGCGTTGAAAAATTTCATGATCGGTATAACAAACCAATTTAAGATCATTATCAATAAAACCCTCATGAATAGAAGTGGGAACAGGCGTAAAATTTATTTCCGCATTGAGGTCACTGAAGATACTGTGAAGGCGCTCTAACTGTTTGGGATTTTCAGCAAAAATAAACAGGCTGTATTGTTGCTTTTCAAATTTATTCAGGTTCTCAATCAGCAGTTTAAACTGCCTGTTAAATGCAGGCTGGGGTTGAATATGGAAATCTAAAAACTGCTGATCGTTATTCGTTTCTTTGTTATTGGCGAAGTAACATTTATTTCCAAACTCAACAATGTGCCGTTCTTTTAATTGCTCTTCTAAAACATTGGCAACAACAAAATCATTTTGAGAAACAGCTTCTTTTTCATTCAACTCATCATCATCGCTATGCGTTTGCGGCTTACCGTTGGTCTTGTTATATTCTAAAAATAATTGGAGATCTTCCTGCTGCAGTTCAACTCTTTCTTTTATAAATTCCCAATCTTCCGTCCATACTACTGTATTTTCTGGCAAGTAGTTTAGCAGAGAAACTTTTTCTCCGCTGGAGAATTGCGTCTCAACGTTGGGAATAATATTTACTTCGGAGATCTTCCTTTCACTCAATTGCGTTTCGGGATCAAAAATGCGAATGCTGTCAATATCGTTTCCAAATAATTCAATCCGATAAGGCTTCTCGTTACCAAAAGAATAAATATCAAGAATGCCGCCACGTACTGCAAACTGCCCCGGCTCATACACAAAATCAGCACGGGTAAAACCATGATCTACAAAACGCGACAAGAGAGTATCAACATCAATGGATTCTCCTTTTTTAAAAGAGATAATATTTTCTTTGAGCGTTTTTGAAAGAACCACTTTCTCAAAAATCGCATCAGGATAGGTAACGATTATTTTTCGGTTACCACCAGTGCTGAGTTTTGTAAGCGCTTCCGTGCGCAGCATCACATGGCTGCTGTTTAGCAGGCTGTAATTCTTTTTATTTTTAAATGAAGAAGGGAAATAAAATACATCAAGCGCCTTCGTAATATTCTCAATAGTGTTATGAAAATAAGCGGCTTCTTCGGCATCTCGTAAGATGACAAGATGATTAAGCTGCGATGCGATTGAATGATTGAAAACAGCAGAAACAATAAATTGGGACGAGCTTCCATTGAGCCCTGAAAGATGGATATGTTGCGGTTTTGACAATACGATCCTGTCCGCAATTGAAAAAATGCGGGGATCATTGGCATACATATTCATCAACACTTCAAGGTTCATTCAACGGCTTTTCTTCAGCGCTGCAAAGGTACTGCATGATTTTTTAAATGCCTGTTTGCTGAAGGTGATTTGCAAGCAGAAAAGGCCGTAAATCTCAATTTTTAATTTTTCATTCAGGATTACATTTGTATTTTACCCTAAAATTTTATTTACATGGCATTAGAACCCTGGCGTACGGGCACGGTTATACGCATTGAAGATGAAACGTATAATACAAAGCGTTTTTTTATCCAGGTAAACGAGCTCGAAAGTTTTGATTTTAAACCGGGGCAATTTGTAACGATCGATCTTCCTATTCACGAACAAAAAAATAAAAGATGGCGCAGTTACTCTATTGCGAGTTGGCCCGATGGCAGCAATGTTTACGAGCTATTGATCGTGTTGCTTGATGGCGGCCTGGGCACAACTTATTTATTCAATGAAATAAAAGTTGGTTCTGAGCTTACCTTTCGGGGTGCGCAGGGCGTATTTACGCTACCTGAAAAAATTGAGAAAGATCTTTTCTTCATTTGTACAGGCACAGGTATTGCTCCTTTCAGAAGCATGCTCAATTATATGCAGTTGCATAATATTGCCCACGAAAATTTATACCTCATCTTTGGGGTGCGTACGCAGAAAGATCTTTTGTATCACGAAGAAATGAAAGCGCTTGAAAGTAAAATGAAAAATTTTACCTACATGCCTACGCTTAGCCGCGAAGGATGGGAAGGCCACAAAGGTTATGTACACAGCCTTTACGAAGAAATTTGTAAAAAGAATAACGAAGCCTGCAAAGATTTACAAAACTTAAAACCTGCCTCATTTTATCTATGCGGATGGAAAGCAATGATTGATGATGCACGTAAAAAAATAGCTGAATTAGGTTATGATAGAAAATCAGTGCACCTGGAATTATACGGATAAGTGATGTCCCTTTCACCAAAATATAAATAATTAAATATGCGAAACAGAAGCAACCTGAGAGCGATGGCAGTCTCTTTTTTCGTGCTGGCTATTTCTTATTTTAATTTTATCCGCCTTGCAGATAGTGATTGCATCAGGGCAATCCACGTTGTCACTCTCTTAGTTTGTGGAATGGCGATTGGGGTATTTCTTGCCAATTTGTTTGCCTTTTTCATTAAGAAAAAGTAGAAATCATCTTAGCATATTGTTGGGAATGATTTTTGGGCAACCATAAAAAAATCTCAAAGATGGACAACACTAATATAGATGCAACGCACAACCGCCCTGAAGGCGACAGGCAAATAGATTCTCCGGTTTTATTAATTGATCTCCCGGAATTTATTGAGCAGTTAAAAGATGAAAAAGCCTGGGGTAAAAATGACAGGAATGCAATAACCCTTTTTAAAACTGATAAAATGAGTATTGTATTAGTCGCTTTGCACAAAAAGGCAGATATGCAAACGGAATATCCTGAAAATATTATAAGTGTGCAGGTGTTGAAGGGCAAAATAAAAGTTACGACAACTTATGCATCAACAGAAGTGGATAAGGAAATGATGATGGCTTTACACGAAAAAGTTCCTTATACAATTACGGCTTTGAAGAAGTCAATTTTTCTTTTGACGGTAGTTGAATAACAATAATATTTTAAAAAATAAAGGAATATCCGTTTCCTTTTTTTGTACCGGGATTTTCTATTTTATTAAATTTTTCAATTTCCTCCCGGAGACATTTTATGTATTGGCTGTACATAAATTTCCTAAAAATAGTAATGTCTTCCTGCTTCCTGGTTTGTATGAGAGATTCAAAATATTCTGCTTTATCTTCTTTAAAAACAATACACATAGGCAGTTGAAAGAATAGGAGCAGGTAATTCATGAGAAGCCTGCTGGTTCTGCCGTTGCCATCATAAAAAGGGTGAATAGTTACAAGATCGAAATGGGCATCAAATGAAATATTTACCTGTTCCGTCACCTGGGTTTCAGTCAATCTTTCATTGATTTTAGCGCAAAGCTTTTTTACGAGCGCTTCTACTTTATCGTACCCGACAAAGTAGCTGTTGCCGGCTGTCACATTGCCTTTTCTAAAAACTCCTTTAGCACTATCAAATTCTCCAAACACGGTGTTATAAATATTTCCTGTCTGTTTCATCACAGCCGAATTAGCCTGCTGTATAAATTCCGGAGTAAGAAGCTTTTTTTTGTTTGCGGCTTCGATGATAAATAACAACGCCTGGTAATGATCCTGCACCATAAGGCTGTGCAGCAGAGGTTTTCCCTTGGGTGTAGTGCCGTCATCTAATAATATTTGTGTTTCAATCTCAGTAAGGGTACTTCCTTCTATCGTCGTGGAGTGATGGGTAATAGCATACCGGTTAAATTTATCAAAATCAATACTTTTTGATAATTGCAACGAGTTAAATTTCTCTAATAATGATATGACATTTGTTTCATCCATACCTCAGTTAAGGTGTCAGGCCACTCAAGTGGCCAGACACCTATCTAATTTTTTCTTCAATAATTTTCTTCACTTCCGTCAGTAAAATTCTTTCCTGCAACATGCTATCGCGATAGCGAATAGTGACTGTATCATCTTCCTTTGTCTGGTGATCTATCGTAACACAAAAAGGAGTTCCTATTGCATCCATCCGCCTGTAACGCTTGCCGATGCTATCTTTCTCTTCATAAAAACAATGAAAGCCTTCCCTGCATTCATTCATTAATTTTTTAGCTATTTCAGGCAAGCCATCTTTTTTTATAAGGGGTAAAATGGCCAATTTATAAGGAGCAATCTTTGCCGGAATTTTCAAAACTACCCTGCTGTCTTCAGTTCCATCTTCTTTATTCCATTTTTCATTAGCATAAGAATTGCTTATAACGGTGAGGAATAAACGATCAAGGCCAACAGATGTTTCTACCACATAAGGAATATAATTACCAACGGGCTTACCATCTTCCTTCAAATCATTATCAAAATATTGCAGCTTTTTTTTGCTTAGTTCCTGGTGTTGTTTTAAATCGAAATCAGTGCGGGAATGAATACCTTCAAGTTCTTTAAAGCCAAATGGAAATTCGAATTCTATATCAACAGCGGCATTTGCATAATGCGCCAGCTTTACATGATCATGATAGCGCAGCTTTTCTGCCGGAATACCAAGGCTTTCATGCCATTTCATTCTCTCAGCCTTCCAGTAGTTGTACCATTCCATTTCCGTGCCGGGCCTCACGAAGAATTGCATTTCCATTTGCTCAAATTCACGCATGCGAAAGATGAATTGCCTCGCCACAATTTCATTACGAAATGCTTTACCCGTTTGCGCAATGCCAAAAGGAATTTTCATCCTTCCGGTCTTTTGCACATTCAAAAAATTTACGAAAATCCCCTGCGCAGTTTCGGGGCGTAAGTAGATTGTATCTGCATCTCCGGCGACACTGCCAAGCTGTGTAGAGAACATTAAATTGAATTGGCGAACATCCGTCCAGTTGCTCGTTCCGCTAACCTCGCATTTGATTTTATTATCTTCTATTAATGTTTTTAAACCCGTAAAATCATCTTTCGCTATTAATTCATCCAGTGATTTTAGTAAAGCAAACTCAGCTTCCTTCTCACCTTCATGAGCAAGTTTATCAGCATAAGATTCTATTAAATGGTCAACGCGATACCGCTTCTTGCTATCCTTATTATCAATCATCGGGTCGCTGAAATTGTCAATATGGCCGCTGGCTTTCCATGTAAGCGGATGCATGAAAATTGCTGCATCAATGCCTACAATATTTTCATGAAGCTGCGTCATACTTTTCCACCAATAGTCTCGGATATTTTTTTTCAACTGAGCTCCATATTGACCGTAATCATACACAGCACTTAGGCCATCATAAATTTCACTGGAAGGAAAAATGTAGCCATATTCTTTACAATGCGCAATTATTTCGCTAAAATTATTTGATTCATTCGCCATAAGTCGGCAAAGATAAGAGAATGATTAAATGATGCCGATGCAATAGATATATCGTTAGTTTATGGAATTTTTTAAGGTCTAATAATTGCATAAACATTTAAAAAATGTGAGTGAAGAGTAAAAAATTTAAAGAATTTCCGAAACACTTCAATCTACAGCCTTATAAACCTTCCGGAAACGCAGGAGTTACTGCTTATGAAATTGGTGATGATTATCTTATCGCCAGGTTTAAAAGTGATGAAGAAATTTATTTGTATAATGAAGAAAGGCCGGGCAAAAAAGATGTTGACCAAATGATCAAAAAGGCTATGGAGGATGAAGGCTTAAGTACATACATAAACAAAATTGTCCAGGGAAATTATATCGCCAAATGGGACAATGACCTAAAGCGATTCATCCGTAAAAAGTAATCATTCACTTTTTGGGTAGTAATATCTTATTTTAATTTTTCATTCTTCTTATGCCTCTCAGCATCTCTCAAACTTTTCTTTGCAAAATTCTTTTCCAATGCGTCTGTAAGGTCAACACCGGTTTGATTAGCAAGGCAGATTAAAACCCACAGCACATCAGCCATTTCATCGCCCAGCTTTTTATTTTTTTCATTATCCTTAAAGGATTGCTCGCCATAAATTCTTACCATTAGTCTTGAAAGTTCTCCTACTTCCTCCATCAATATGCCAAGGTTAGTAAGCTCACTGAAATATTTGACACCAACTGTTTTTATCCATTGGTCAACTTTGGATTGGGCTTCTTTGATTGTAATTAGTTCACTCATTTTAATCTTTTTTTTTGCAGAAAACGTGGCTAAAGCCCCTTTTAGGGGTTTGGGGTCTATTCCCTATTCTTACTATCTATCCAAATCGTTACCGGACCATCGTTTACCAACTCAACTTTCATATCAGCGCCAAAAATTCCTGTGGCAATATTTTTACTGAGATCAATTTCTAATTGCGCAATTAATTTTTCATAAAGAGGAGTGGCGATGCCTTGCTTAGCTGCCTTAATGTAGGAAGGCCTGTTACCTTTTTTAGTATTAGCATGTAGTGTGAATTGGCTCACTAAAAGAATCTCTCCATTCATATCTTTTACACTGATGTTCGGCACCTTATTTTCATCATCAAATATCCGCAGGTTTACAATTTTATTGCTCAGCCATTTTATATCCTCCATAGTATCTGCGTCTTCAATTCCTGCAAAAACCAGGAGGCCATTTTCGATAGCTCCTGATACTTTCCTTTCCACCGTTACGCTAGCTTTTGTCACCCTTTGAATCAATATTCTCACTTGATAAAATTTTGTATTTGCTATTGAAAATTTTTATTCTCACCAAAAATTATTTATGTCAAAAATGTGCAAAAATTATTAAACGCCCTGCCCGTATGCTTTACCTAATTATGCACACTTCTTTTCCACAGCGTGTTGATATTTATGAATATGTTTTACGGTTTATAAAAAATATTTTCGTTTTCCCACGATTGTAAAATAATTGATAACACAAAAATAATATTAGCCCATGCCAAATAAAATCCAAGATTCAACTGGTCTCCGTTTTTCCCGACAGTTCACCAAAGATGGTATTTCTCCCTTTGATATGTTTGAATATGATTATCGTACATCGGTAATAAAGAACACAACCGGGGAAGTAGTTTTTCAAATGGATAATGTTGAAGTGCCGAAACAATGGAGCCAGATTGCTACGGATATTTTGGCGCAAAAGTATTTTCGCAAGGCCGGTATACCGCAACCAGATGGTTCTACAGGAAGAGAGGTTTCTGTGAAGCAGGTTGCACATCGTATGGCGCATTGTTGGAGAGTCTGGGGTGAGCGTTATAATTATTTTGGCAATGCAGAAGATGCACAGGTCTTTTATGAGGAGTTGGTTTATTGCATTTTGAATCAATCATGTGTTCCTAATTCTCCCCAATGGTTTAATACCGGCCTGCATGAAGTGTATGGCATTACCGGAAAGCCACAGGGACATTATTTTGTAGATGCAAATGATGGCGAATTAAAAAAATCAACATCAGCTTATGAAAGGCCGCAACCGCATGCTTGTTTTATTCTCAGTGTAAATGACGATTTGGTAAATGATGGCGGCATCATGGACCTGTGGGTGCGTGAAGCAAGGATATTTAAATATGGAAGCGGTGTAGGAACCAATTTTAGCAGCATACGTGGCGAAGGTGAAAAACTGAGCGGCGGCGGTACTTCCAGCGGGCTTATGAGTTTCCTGAAAATAGGTGACCGTGCAGCAGGCGCTATTAAAAGTGGCGGTACTACAAGGCGTGCTGCAAAAATGGTCTGCCTTGATCTTGACCATCCTGAGATTGAAAAATTTGTAAACTGGAAAGTAGAAGAAGAAAAAAAAGTAGCTGCTTTAATTGACGCAGGTTATCCAAGCGATTACGAGGGAGAAGCATACAAAACGGTAAGCGGGCAAAACAGTAATAACTCCGTTCGCATACCCAATGAATTTTTTCATGCTTTAGAAGCAGATGGCGATTGGGACTTAAAAGCAAGAAGCGATGGCCATACCATGAAGACCATCAAAGCGAAAAAACTATGGGACGATATTAATTATGCAGCATGGAGATGCGCCGATCCCGGAACGCAATATAATACCACAATTAATGAATGGCATACATGCCCTGAAGGCGGGCCAATAAGAGCGAGTAACCCTTGCAGTGAGTATATGTTTTTGGACAACACAGCCTGCAACCTTGCTTCAGTAAATCTTAGAAGATTTTTTAATGAAGCTGATAACACACTTGATGTTCCCGGGTTTGAATACACTGTAAGGTTATGGACAACTGTATTGGAAATTTCTGTGCTGATGGCGCAGTTTCCAAGTAAAGAAGTTGCACAACTTAGTTATGACTACAGAACTTTAGGACTCGGATTTGCAAATCTCGGAAGCATGCTTATGGTAAGTGGCATTGCTTACGATAGTGAGAAAGCCCGCGGGATTGCAGGCGCGATTACAGCAATCATGACGGGTGTTTCTTATAAAACCTCGGCAGAGCTGGCTGCGCACCTCGGCCCTTTTAGTAAATACGAAGAGAACAAACATCACATGCTTCGGGTAATGCGCAACCACCGTGCGGCGGCTTATGATGCGATGGAAGCTTATGAAGGCATTGAAATAAAGCCCCAGGGAATTAATGCAAAATACTGTCCGGATTATTTACTAAAAGCTGCAACAAAGGCCTGGGACGATGCAGTAATAATGGGAGAAAAATATGGATACCGGAATGCACAAACAACCGTGATTGCACCAACAGGAACTATCGGGCTTGTGATGGATTGTGATACCACGGGTGTTGAACCTGATTTTGCTTTGGTGAAATTTAAAAAGCTTAGTGGTGGAGGTTATTTCAAGATCATTAACCAAAGTGTACCACAGGCATTAAGGAATTTAAAGTATAGTGAAACTGAAATAGTAGAGATCGTAAATTATGCAAAAGGCCATGCTTCATTAAATGGTGCACCGCATATTAATCCAGCAACGCTTGCACAAAAGGGTTTTACGGGAAGCGATATTCAAAAGCTGGAGGCAGCCATGGGCTCTGCATTCGAGATTGGCTTTGTTTTCAATGTGTTTAATCTTGGTGAAGACTGCCTGCAGCGCTTAGGTTTTGCTCCTGATCAATACAACGATTTTGAATGGAGCCTGCTGGAATCTTTAGGTTATTCTGACGACGAAATTGAAGAAGCAAATATTTATATATGCGGTACCGGCACTGTTGAAGGGGCACCTTACTTAAAAGACGAACATCTTTCAGTATTTGATTGTGCTAATAAATGCGGTGCGTTGGGCGAAAGGTATATTCATCACAGCGGCCACATCCGCATGATGGCAGCAACTCAACCTTTTATTAGTGGTGCTATTTCCAAAACAATCAACCTGCCCAATGAAGGAACGCTGGAAGAAATTGCAGAAGCGTACAAACTTAGCTGGCAGCTTGGCTTAAAAGCGTGTGCGCTTTACCGTGATGGTTCAAAGTTATCACAACCATTGAGTA